>CAZTDK010000063.1:0-15050 GCA_964611965.1 uncultured Binatia bacterium (SeqCode)
GATCTGCCGTCGGTCCCTGCCTCTCCCAAAGTGTGCGGCAGAAGAGTAAGGAGTCCGCATGAGCGAATTCACGCACCAGCACATCGACACCAACGGCATCAAGATGCATGTCGTCGAGGCGGGCAGCGGCTTTCCAGTTCTCTTCTGCCACGGTTTCCCGGAGATGTGGTATTCGTGGCGCCATCAGCTGCGAGCCCTGGCGGAGGCCGGATTCCGCGCCATTGCGCCGGACCAACGCGGCTACGGCGAGACCGACGCCCCCGGCGCGATCGACCGGTACACCATTCATCACCTGGTCGGTGACCTGACCGGGCTCCTCGACGCGTTGGGCATCGAGAAGGCGGCGATCGTCGGCCACGATTGGGGCGGGCTGATCGTCTGGCAAATGGCGCTCATGGCGCCGCATCGGGTTGCCGCCGTGGTCGGCGTCAATACGCCCTTCTTTCCCCGCCTGCCCTTCCGGCCGCTCGACATGATGCGCGCCGCGGCGCAGGGCAATTTTCACTACATCGTCTATTTCCAGGAACCCGGCATTGCGGACGCCGAACTCAACCGCGACGTGCGCCGTTCGCTGCGTGGCTTCTATCAAGATATCCCGCCCGAGATCATCGAGGCCACCAAGCATATGCAGATGGGCGTCATGGGCCCAAACGAAGGCGGCATTCTCGACCGCTTGCTCGACGGACCGCACGGCGCGTTCCTGACCAGCGAGGACTTCGAGGTGTTCGCTCGCGCCTTCGAGCGCTCCGGCTTCACCGGCGGGTTGAACTGGTACCGCAACTTCGATCGCAACTGGGAGACCACGGCCTATCTCCGCACCACGGTGACACAGCCGGCGTTGATGCTCACCGCCGAGCTCGACCCGGTGTTGCGGCCGGCGATGGCGAACGGCATGTCGACGTGGGTCCCCGATCTCCGCGACACGATCTTGATCAAGGGATCGGGGCACTGGACGCAACAGGAGAAACCTGAAGCGGTGAATCAGGCCCTCATCCGCTTTCTCCGCACCGTGGCGTAACAATGGCAAAGGGGGAAGAGGAACTGTCGGCTCGGATCATCGAGATCAAGCGGCTTGCCGGTCAATGGCAGGCGGGCTCGCGCTTCTCCTCGTTCGTGCACTCGCCATTCACTCGACGGGTCATCCTGCCGATCCTGGTCGTCGTGCTGCTGCTCAAGGCCCTGATGTTGACCTGCCTGGTGTACGTCGGCCCGTCGGAGCTCGGGATCAAGGTCGTACGGGTTCCCGTGCTCGGCGCCCGCGGTGTCCACAAGGAAGTCTACGAGACCGGGTTTCACCTGGTGCTCAGGCCCTTCGACATCGAGAAGATGTACGTCTTCCCGAAGGATCTCCAGGTGCTCGATTTGACCGGCAGCCGAGAGGAGGCGGCGCGTGAAGCCAGTGTCAGCAAGGCCGCGCACATTCAGACCTCGGACGGGTTCTTCGTCGATATCGACGTGAGCATCCTCTACAACGTCGTCGATCCGTACCTGGTGTTCACCCGACTCGGCACCGGCCGCCAGTTCGAGAGCAGTGGCATCGTGCCCAAGGCGGAGCCTGTGTTGAAACAAACGCTGGGTGAGCTTACCACTGAAGAGTTCTACAACAGCCCACTGCGCACCCAGAAGGTGCAACAGGCGAAGGATCTGCTCAACCGCAACTTGAGCGAGTACGGGCTACGCGTCGACAACATCTTGGTCCGCTACTTCCGTTACACCGACGAGATTCAGAAGAACATCGAGGAAAAGAAGCTGAAGGATCAGCTGGTGTTCAAGAACCAGGCCGAAGGCCGCGCCGCTACCGAGGGTGCGAAGCTCAAGAAGATGATCCAAGAGGGACAGGCGGGGGTGGATATCAAGCTGCAGGAGGGCCGCGCCTACATCACAACCAAGGATGCCGAACGTGACCTGTATGTCCGCTCCAAGCACGCCGAGGCCGATCTGCTGGTGAAGCTTGCGGATGCCAACCGGACGCAGCTGCGCAACACCGCGCTGCAGGGCACCGGTTCCGACCGCATGGTCGGGCTGAAGATGGCTGAGGTATACAAGGGGATCGAGGTGCTGGTCCTGCCGAGCGACGGCGCCAACGGGGTGAACCCGCTCAACCTCGAGCAGACGATGAAGCTGTTCGAGATCAAGAAGCAGGTGGCGCCGTGAAGGCCGCAGCGATTGCCATCGGCGTGCTGTTGCTCGGCGCGTTTCTCTGCTTTCCGCACACCACCGGGCCGACGGAAGTCGGCGTGCGCACGATCAAGTGGGGCATCTTCGGCCCGCGCGGCGTCGAGAATCGCGCCTACGACCCCGGAGCCATCTACTTTTTCCCCGCGGTGCTCAACGGTTGGCACACCTTCGACACCAAGCTGATCAATATCGAAATGACCTACGACCCGCACCGCGGTGATAAGCCGTTTCATGATGACCTGCTCTTCAAGACCATCGATGGGAACGACATCAGCTTGGACGTGATCGTCTCCTATCGCATCGATCCGCAGAAGGCCCCGTATATCTTGCAATACGTCGCGGGTACCGACTTCGAGCTCAAGGACAAAGTCATCCGCACGATTGCACGCAGCCGGCCGCGCGACATCTTCGGCGAGTTGAAGACCGAAGAGTTCTATGTCTCCGACAAACGCGACGAGAAGGCGGAACGCGTCAAAGAAGCGCTCAACGACCTTCTCAACCCCTACGGCGTGATCATCGAGCGCGTGTCGACCAAGGACTACCGCTTCAATCCGGCCTATCAAAAGGCCATTGAGGATAAGAAGATCGCCGAGCAGGTTGCCGAGCAGAACAAGTCGGCGACCCGAGCCGCGCAGGAGGAATACCTCAAGAAACTCGAAGACGCCAAAGGCGACGTGAACAAAATGGTGGCCGAAGCCGATGGGCGCTTTCGGCAGGCGCAAATCGAAGCCGACGCGTACTACGAGAAGCAACAGCGCATCGCCGCCGCCATCGAGGCCGAGGGCACCGCCGAAGCCAAAGGCATCACCGAGATGAACAAGGCGCTCACCGGGAGCGGCGGCGAGGTGATGGTGAAGCTCAAGCTCGCGGAGGCTCTGGAGGGCAAGCGCATCGTGTTGTTGCCGGTGTCGGGCGCGGGCATGGATATCAAGACCACCAACATCAACCAACTGCTGCAAACCTACGGCATCAAGAGCCTGACCACGGAGAGTGAGGCGGCCCGTTGAATGTCCGCGCGGACCCGCGCGGCCCACGCGGCGCGGCGTAGCGTCATGCCCGTCGCTCTTTGAGGGCGTCGAGGTTGAACGGCAGCCACACCCGGAAGGTGGAGCCGCGACCGAGCTCGCTCTCCACGCTGATGCGGCCGCCGAGCAAGTCGAGCAGTCGGCGCACGATGGCCAGGCCCAAGCCAGCGCCACCCAGCGCGTGGCGGCCGGCCGCATCGACCTGAACAAACGGCTCGAAGATGCGTGCCTGCGCCTCCTTGGCGATTCCGATCCCGGTATCGGCAACCGCGAACTCGACCCCGTCGCCATTGGCATGTGCGGCCACCGCGATGGTTCCCTGAGGGGTAAACTTGATCGCGTTCTGCACCAGGTTCTTGAGCACCATGCGAAGCTTGACCGGATCCGTGCGGATGGTGGGCAACTCCGCCGCGGCCGTCCATTCCCATTGCAGCTGTGGATGGCCGGACATGGCCTTGGTTTCGCGAGCCAGATCGTCGAACAGCTCAGGGATACGCACGTCGTGCGGCTCCAGGGACGCGGGCGTGGCCTCGACCCGGCTGAGGTCGAGCGTCGCGTTGATCAGGTCGAGCAGCTCGCGGGCGCGCTGGTCGGTCCGCCGCAGCGTTTCGAGCTGCGCCGGTGCCAACGGGCCGAACGCGCCATCGCATAGCAGCTCGTGATAGCCGAGGATCACGTGCAGCGGCGTGCGCAGCTCGTGCGACATGTTGGCCACGAAGTCCGACTTGAAGCGGTTGGCGCGATTGAGCTCCTCCATCAGGCGCACGGTCTCCAAAGCCATCGAGGCGAGATGGGTGACACCGCGCATGAGCCGTTCCTGCTGCGTACTGAAGGTCCGCCCCGGCTGCTGATAGGCGCCAGCGTGGTAGCCGATCAACTCGTCCCCGCGCCGGACGCCTGCGTATATCCGTACCGCCACATCGAACTGCGCGGCCAGCCGCGCCATCGGTCCGCTATCCTGGCCGCGGCTGATGGTAACGACATCTTCTCGTTCCAAGCGCGCGAGAAACTCGGCGAGCGTGCTGTGCGGAATCGTCAGCACGTGGATGGCTGCGGACTCTTCGGCCGTGAAACCCGCGTGCGCGGCTACCACGTACACGTCCTCGCTGTCCCGCTTGCGGAGTACGGTCCAGCTGCGGTCACAGCCAACCGTCTGGATTGTCAGCTGACTCAGCCGGGTGAGCAATGCCGGGCTGTTGACCGCGGCGATCAGTTCCGCGCCGACATGGGCCAGCGCCGCCGAGGTGGCGGCTTCCTCGCGCAAGGCGGCTTCGGCGCGTCCGCGTTCGAAGTTCTCCAGTGCCAAGGCGCGCCGGTTGTCCCCCAGCAGCCACGCCACATACACGGACACAATCCACGTCACCACGACGGCCACCGACGGATAGCTGAGCAGGACATCGAAGCTGCCGGTGACGACACGCACGTTCCACACGACGCTGGCCGCAGTCAGCGCCACCACGAGCAGCTGTGTGAGGGCACCCCACGGGGCCAAAGTGGCGCCGACCAGGGCCATCATGACGCTCACGAAGGCATGCGTCGCGTACTGGCCCGTCAGGTTGCTGGACACGGCGCTGATCACCGCGATCGCCGCCACCAAGACAATACCGACCAGCCGGGCGTGCGGTTGCAACGCCTGACGGCGCGTGACCGACCACACCAGCACGCAGATCCCGCAAAGGATCAGCTTCTCGATTTGCAGGAGACCGACGGTCGGAGGCTCGAAATAGTAGTCGGCAAGGACGTAGAGCGGCAGCACCGCGAGCACGAGGAACACCACGGCATGCAGGCGTTCGAACAGCAGCCGATCGTCGTCGCTCCGCGTCGGCGACAACGCCGCGTCCCGGTCTCGTCCCGCCATGACCGGGGTACAATAGTCGACCTACTGCATTGTTGAAAGCCCGTTCCTGCACCTGCGCGCCTGCGGCGGGCGTCGCTTCTCTGGACCGCTCCCCGTTGGGTCGCAGCGGGCTGCCAAGCTCGACACCGGCTCCGGATACGGACTACGGGCGCGACAATTGTGTCATCGGCCCATTCCCCCCGACCGCGGCTCAGCTCTCCGCAGCCTCCGGCACACTGGCGTAGACGCTGGCCAGCTGCTGCATCACATCGGCGGTGGTTACGGGTCGCTTCTCCGTCGTCGGCGGCTTCCCGCCTTGCGACTTGACGGACAGGTCCACGTCTGGCGATTCGGCGCGCAAGGCACCGACGCGACACTGGTCCTTGGGGCGATACTTGAACGGATCGGCCGAGAAGAAGCGCAACGCGTTCTCGTGGGTGATCTTGTTGATTTCGTCGTCGGGTACACCTTCGAGGCTGCGCCAGAGGATCTCCGGCGAGCGTGGCCACGTCGTGTCGGAGTGCGGGTAGTCGCACTCCCAAGTGATGGTGTCGATGCCGATGCCATGACGGTTCTTGATGCCGACCGGGTCGTCGATGAAACAAGTGATCATATGCTCGCGCCATACCTGGCTCGGCATCCGACCGCCGAAATCCTGATGCGTCCAATAGTGGTGGCGCGAATGGACATAGTCGGCGCGCTCGAGGAAGTACGGAATCCAGCCGATACCGCCCTCCGACATGGCGATCCTGATGGTTGGAAACTCCTTCAGGACGCGCGACCACAACAGATCGGCGGCGCAGTTCACGCAGGCGATCGGTTGCACGGTGATCATCACGTCGACCGGTGCGTCCATGGAAGAGAAGTGCATCCCGGAGCCGCTACCGATATGGATGCACACCACAGTGCCTTCGTCGGCGCAGGCCTTCCAGAAAGGATCCCAGTGCTTGTCGTGCAAGCTCGGCAACCCGTGCGCGTCGGGGCTCTCCGTGAAGCTGATGGCGTGGCAGCCCTTCTTGGCGACGCGGCGGACTTCCTGCGCCATCAGGTTCGGATCCCACAGCGGCAGCAGGGCCAGGGGCATAAAGCGGCCGGGATACGTCCCGCACCACTCGTCGATGTGCCAGTCGTTGTATGCCTGGAGCACGACGTGCGCCACCTGCCGATCCGGGTGCTTGAAGAACTTCTCGCCGCACAAACTCGGGAACGACGGGAAGCACATCGACGCGAGCATGCCGTTGGCGTTCATGTCGCGAATGCGTTCGTGGATGTCATAGGTCCCGGGGCGCAGCTGTGAGTAGGAGGTCGGCTCCATGCCGTACTCCTCCGGTGGACGCCCGACCACCGCATTCAGCGCGACGTTGGGAAACTGCTCTCCTCCCCACACCCACACATTGCTGCCGTCGGGCTTCTGCACCGAGCGTGGCGCCTTCGACTTGTAGGCAGCCGGCAAGTGGTGATCGAAGACCCCTGGCGGTTCCACGACGTGATCGTCGACGCTCACCAAAATCATGTCCTCAAGCTTCATGACCGACTCCTCCCTGGATAGTGCTCCGCATTGTTCTGCTGCCGCGCCTTCAATGCAAGGGCCTGCGGCCGGCGTCCCTTCTACGGTCCGCTGCCCGTTGGTTCGCTGCAGATTGCCCCGTCAGTAAGGCGGACGGCCGCGCCGCGCTCAGACCGTGAGAATCACCACCGAGGCATTCGCCCCGCGGCCCACCGTGTGTGCCAAGGCGACCTTCGGGTTGCGCACCTGTCGTGCGCCGGCTTGGCCACGCAGCTGCCAATAGAGCTCGACCACTTGACCGAGCCCCGAGGCGCCGAGTGGCTCGCCCTTCGAGAGCAAGCCGCCGCTGGGGTTGACCGGCAAAGGGCCAGTCATTTCCGTATGGCCGGCAGCGATCCAGCTGCCGGACTCACCGGGTGCGCACAGGCCGAGCTCCTCGTACGACAGCAGCTCGCGCGCCGCGTCGGTGTCCTGAAGCTCGACGACGTCGAAGTCCTCCGGCCCGACGCCGGCGGCCTCGTAAGCCTCACGCGCTGCCAGCTCCGTCGGGCTCGGTCCGTCGAAGCCGGCGACACCGCTGAGCGGCGTGTGCTCGCCGAGCACGTTGCCGGGCAGATGCGAGCGCAGCGAGGCCGCCTTGAGGCACACAGGGCCCGGCGTCGCACTGAGCACCACCGCCGCCGCCCCCTCGTTCGGCGAGCACAGCATGTACAGTCGCAAGGGATCGCACACCATCGGCGACGCCAGGACCGCGTCGATCGTGAACGGCTTGCGAAACATCGCATTGGGATTCTGCACCCCGTTCTGATGGTTCTTCACCGAGACTTGCGCCAGATGTTCGGGGGTGACGCCGGAATCGCGCATGAGGCGTTGTGCGCGCAACGCAAAATACGCTGGCGTCACCGCCAGGCCACCCTGCTCGCGCCACGGCTCGAAAAAGCTGGAGCGAATGATGCCCTTCGGCATCTTCTCGATGCCGAAGACGAGCACACGATCGCAGCGGCCCGAGGCAATCGCCGCGGCGCCCAGCGCCAGCGCCGCGCCGCCGCTGGCGCAGCCGGCCTCGACGTTCATGATCGGCATACCGGTGCGGCCGAGCGCGGTGAGCACCTTGTGGCCGGCGGCAACTCCGCTGTACACGGTGCCGCAGTACGCTGCTTGAAAGGCCCCGGGAGCACCGGCGTCTGACAACGCCATGCGCACCGCCGCGATGCCCATGTCGGTCACGCTCTTGTTCTCGAAGCGCCCGAACGGATGGATGCCGACGCCCGCGATGTACACCGGACGACCGCCGCGCAGCTCCGAAGCGAGTCGTGGAAGCGGGCCTTCGCACACTTTCACGTCCGTCAGTGCTGCGGTCGGTGATCCCGCGGGCTCCACGGCCTCGAACGCGTGGGTGATCACCTCCCTGCCCTCGGCGTCGGTACACAAGCGGTCGAGCACCAGGCGCACCGGCGCGCCGGGACGCACACGTTCGGGGCTGTTGATGCGCGCGATGATTTGCATGCCCTCCGGCAGCTCGACCACGCCAAAGCCGAACGGCACGCTCCCTTCGTACCCCGGCGGGCGGTTGATCACCGTGGTGCAGACCTCCACGACGCCGTTCGGGTGCAACGCGACGGTGTCGCAGCCGGCGTGCGAGCAATAGGGACAGATCTCCTGCGCCGGGAAGCTGAAACGCTGGCAGTCCGGGCAACGGCCGCCGCGGAGTCGGGCGGTGCTGGAATCGTCGATGCTGGTGAGCAGCCCTTCCCGCAAGGCAATTCGCGTCATGTATTCGTCCTGCTGGTGTAGCGCAGCCGACTGCGCCCCAGCGTCATGGAATCGCGCCCGCCTCCTTCAGCTGCGTGATGCGGTCCCAGTCATAGCCCAGATCAAGCAAGATCTCCTCGGTGTGCTGTCCGAGCTCCGGCGCCGGGCGGCTGGGCACCCACGCGGTGCCGGAGAAGTCGGCGGGACTGGCCACCATGGGTGCCATCCCCCCGACCGTGCCGTCCGCCACCGGCACGGCGACCACGCCGCCGGCGGCAAGCGCCTGCGGATCGACGACCACTTCGTCGGGCGACTGCACCGGCGCCCACCAGACGTTTTCGCGATCGAAGATCGCGCCCCACTCGTGCCGCGGCTTCGCGGCGAAGAGCTCGTCCAAAAGCGACACCAGCGCCGTCGCATTCTCACGGCGGGCCTTCATGTCGCGAAAACGCGGATGGCGACGCAGCTCCGGGCGGCTAATAGCACGCACCAGGTCCGGCCAATGTCGGTCGCCCTGCAAGCCGAGCAACCAGAACCAGCCGCCGTCGGCGGCGCGGTAGCAGCTGATCAACGGGTTGGGTGCGCTGGTGCGGGCATAGGGCGCGGCGACATGACCGAAGCGCAGGCGAATGTTGAGATCCCAGCCGAGCACATACATCCCGGTCCGCAGCAACGACGTGGTCACGAGTTGTCCCTCGCCAGTGCGCTGGCGCGCCAGCAGCGCCGCGCACACGGCGCCTGCAGCCGCCAGCGCGGCCGTGTGATCGCCCATGCCGCCGCGCTGTTGCGGCGGCTCGGCGCCGTCGGGCACCAGTGACCAGGCAATGCCGGCGCGCGACCAGTATGCACCGACATCGTACGCCGGCCGATCCTTCTCGTCCCCACGCAAGCCGTAGCCGCTGAGGTGTCCGTACACGAGCCGCGGATGGCGCTCGCGCAGCGCCTCGTAGGTCAATTCGAACTTCTGCAACGCCGGCTGACGCAGGTTGGTGACGAACACGTCCGCGCTGCTGAGCAACCGGTGCGCGATCGCGCGGCCCTCCGCGTGCTCGAGATTCACGCTGATGCTGCGCTTGCCGCGGTTATCAAGCTCGAAAGGTGGATTGCCGGGGACATCAAGTCCCGCGGCATTCAGGAACATCCCGCGCATCGGATCGCCCTCGGGCGGTTCGATCTTGATGACCTCCGCGCCCCAATCGGCCAAAATGCCCGCGGCCCCTGGACCGGCCACCCAGAAGCCCATTTCTACGACACGCATCCCCTCCAACGGTCCTGGCATATGTCTCACCCGCAGTGGAGGCCGAGTCTATCGGAAGAACCGGCAGCGAGGAAAGGCCTGCGGGCCTGCGGCCCGCGTCTCTTCTATGGGCCGCTCCCCGTTGGGTCGCTGCGCGCTGCCAAGTCCGGCGGGCTAGTGCCTGACAAAAACCGCTGGGAGGGCCTGCACGAAAATGGTAATGACGGCCGCACTATGACGTGTTCGCTGCGGCGTACCCTTGCCACCCTTGTTCTCGCCGGAGTCTGCGCCTGCAGCCATACGGTGGCCGACCAGTTCCGCGTGCAGTACGACAAGGGGCGGGCCGCTTCGCAGGCCGGCCAACCAAGCGCAGCGATCGCGGCGTTCCGTCAGGCGGTTTACCTCAAGCCGGACTCCGCCGAAGCGCACAACGATCTCGGCGCGGCACTCTACGATGTGGGCGAACGCGAGGCGGCGATCCAGGAATATCAGCGTGCGCTGCGCTTGAATCGCGACTACGCGGAAGCCCACAACAACCTCGGGGTGGCCCTGCTGTCGAGCGGCCAGGTTGCTGCCGCGGTCGCCGAGTACCGCGAAGCGGTTGAGCTGAAGCCGGACTTTGCGGCGGCGCGCTACAACCTTTGCCTCGGCCTCGAGCTGCTCGGTCAACTGAGCGAGGCGCTACGGCAGTGCCGCGCGGCGTATGAGCAAGATCCCTCGCAAGCCGGCATCACCGCCGCCATCGAGCGATTGGGACGCAAGCTGAGCGAGCAGTAGGAAGATGATTGAGTCCTTGACGATTGAGTCATTGGCTCCTTGAAGGGGGTTCAGTCAATCGTCAATGACCCAATGACCGAATCGTCAATCGGGTGGCTCATCCTGTCCCAAACGCGACAAGGCCCCGCAGGTGTGCACCTGCGGGGCCTCTGATGTCTGAAGTCTGTTGTCTGTCTTTACATCATGCCGCCCATGCCGCCCATGCCGCCGCCTGGAGGCATGGCCGGTGCGGCCGACTTCTCTTCCGGCTTCTCGGCCACCATGGCTTCGGTGGTCAGTAGCAAGCCCGCCACCGACGCGGCGTTCTGCAGTGCCGTGCGCACCACTTTGGTCGGGTCGACGATGCCCGCCTTCATCAGGTCTTCGAACTCCTCGGTCGCCGCGTTGAACCCGAAGGCGCCCTTGTTGTTCTTCACCTTGTCGAGCACGATCGAGCCTTCCCAGCCGGCGTTGTTGGCGATCCAGCGCAGCGGGTCTTCGATCGCCCGGCGGACGATCTTGACGCCGACGGCTTCCTCATCGCGCACCTTGAGGCCGTCGAGGACATTCGACGCGCGGATCAGCGCGACGCCGCCGCCCGGGACGATGCCTTCTTCGACCGCCGCACGGGTCGCATGCAACGCGTCCTCGACGCGCGCCTTCTTCTCCTTCATTTCCACCTCGGTGGCCGCGCCAACGCGGATCACCGCGACACCGCCGACCAGCTTCGCGAGCCGCTCTTGGAGCTTCTCACGGTCGTAGTCCGAGGTCGTCTCCTCGATCTGCGCGCGGATCTGCTTGATGCGGCCTTCGATGTCCGACTTCTTACCGGCGCCATCGACGATGGTGGTGTTGTCCTTGTCGATCACGATGCGCTTGGCCCGCCCGAGGTCATTGACCGTGATGCTCTCGAGCTTGATTCCCAGCTCTTCGGCGATCACCTTGCCGCCGGTGAGGATGGCGATGTCTTCCAACATGGCCTTGCGGCGGTCGCCGAAACCCGGCGCCTTCACGGCCACGCAGTGCAGGGTGCCGCGGATCTTATTGACCACCAGCGTCGCCAGCGCCTCGCCCTCGAGGTCCTCGGCAATGATGATGAAGGGCTTGCCGGTGCGGGCAATCGCCTCGAGAATCGGCAGCAGATCCTTCATCGCGCTGATCTTCTTCTCATGGATCAGCAGGTAGGCATCCTCCAGGCGCGCCTCCATCTTGTCCGGATCGGTGACGAAGTACGGCGAGAGATAGCCGCGGTCGAACTGCATGCCTTCGACCACTTCGAGCGTCGTGTCGAGGCTCTTGGCTTCCTCGACCGTGATCACGCCTTCCTTGCCGACCTTCTCCATCGCTTCAGCGATAATCTCGCCGATAGTGGCGTCGTTGTTGGCGGAGATGGTGCCCACCTGGGCGATCTCCTTCTGTTCCTTGGTGGTCTTGGAGACGCGCTTGAGCTCGCCAATGATCGCTTCGACGGCCTTGTCGATGCCGCGCTTGAGGCTCATGGGGTCGTGGCCCGCGGCAACCATCTTGGCGCCTTCGCTGTAGATCGCGCGCGCCAGCACGGTGGCGGTGGTGGTGCCGTCGCCGGCGACGTCGGAAGTCTTGCTCGCGACCTCTTTCACCATCTGCGCGCCCATGTTCTCGAACTTGTCTTCCAGCTCGATTTCCTTGGCGACTGTCACGCCATCTTTGGTGATATTCGGGGCGCCGAATGATTTATCGAGCACGACATTGCGGCCCTTGGGGCCAAGGGTCACGGTCACCGCATCGCCAAGGACTTGCACGCCGCGGAGAATGCGGTCACGCGCGTCCTGGCCAAACTTTACAATCTTTGCTGCCATGGTGTAGATACCTCCTGTGTGCTTAGTTGCCGTTCGTGGGGTTCAAGTCTAGCCTTCAAGGACGCCGAGAATGTCTTCTTCGCGCATGATGAGGTGCTCTTCACCGTCGAGCTTGACCTCACTGCCCGAATACTTCGCAAACAAGATCTTGTCGCCGACCTTGACGTCCAGCGGGTTCACCTTGCCTTCGTCGTTCATCTTACCCTTGCCGACCGCGATGATCTTGCCTTGCTGTGGCTTCTCTTTCGCGGTGTCCGGGATGATGATGCCGCCCTTGGTCTTTTCCTCTTCAGCGATACGCTTGACGATTACCCGATCCTGCAGTGGCCGAATCTTCATTGCCTTACACTCCTTTCACTCTGCCGACTTGCGTCGATTTGTTTCGAGGTTGACCGCGCAGACCCTGGCTTCAGGCCGGGCAGACTACCGCGGTACGTGCGAACGTGGGCCTTACTTAACCGCTATGTGGCATTTGGTCAAGCACCGCCCGGTTTGTGCTTGCGAACTTCCTCTTCGTAGTACTGCCGGTAGAGGATGTCCCATTCGCGCCCGCCCTGCGGCACGCGACGCGACAGCGAGGCGATTTTTTTGCGTACCGCCGCATCGATCCGGGCATCGGTCTCGTGGTCTTGTTCGAGCACCTGCTTGATCTCGGCCAGCACCAGGCGCTCGTTTTCCACGTCAGCCAAGCCTTCCGTACGCAACACCTCCACGATGAGGTGGGCCAGATACGATTTTCGACCTTCGCTGAAACGCATGCTGCTACAAGCTGAAGCCGCGCTCGCGCGCCAGCCGCTCCTTGATGCCCTGGATGATCTTGTGCTGGTCCATACCGATCATCTGCCGAGCGTGCGACGCCGCCAGCCGTTCGGCTTCGCGCTCCAGTTCGTCTTCCTCCTCCAGGTTCTTGGTGATGAGCTCGACGATGCGTCGTTGGATCAGTGCCGCGTCCCGCTTCGGGTGGACGAAACCCTGCTTCAACAGCGCTTTGAGCACCGCCGACGCAATGGTGTGCAGCTCGCCTTCACGGATACGCATCGCGGGGTACTATAGGTAAGGCGGAGCGGTCGGTTCAAGGGGCTTGCCGGGGGCGTGGGGGCTTGAGGATCTGGGGCTTGCGGGTTTGGGGTACTATGTTTCGGGCCCGCCGAACCCCACGCCCCTCACGCCCCCAGGGCCCCCTCCGTACGTCACTTTCCGGCACCCTTCTTTGCGCCCCGGCCAATACGAACGCGGGGACGTCCCTTGCCGCGCGCCCCGTCCATCTGTCCCCGCCGCAAACGGGTCAGCTGCTGCTCGAGACTCTTGATGCTCCGTTCGATACGCCGCAACTCGTGTTGCACAACCGGATGAGCCGTGACCCGCTCCAGGGAGTTCCGCACCTGCAGATCGATGCGGTGCTGGAGCTGCTCGATCTGCTTCTGGGGAATATCGAGGATCTCATCCAGCAACCCTCGCCCCGCCAGCGGCGCGGCCGGCTCGGGTGCCCGCGCGTGGCGTGCCTCCGCCCCTTGGACCAGCTGCTTCACCCCCTTTTCCGCAAGTTCGCGGACATTGCCGAGGGCTTCCCGGCCGCCACGATCCACACTGCTCAAGATTTCCTGGACCGCCGCACCGCCCTGCTGAATGAGACGCCGCAGCACCGGGAGGCCGAGGAAGCCGTTGGTGCGCTTGGCCTCCTCGAAGATCACCTGAGCGAACGTCACCGCGGTCAGGTCTTCGCCGCTCTCGTTGTCGACGATCCGCAAATCCTCGCCCCCGCGCACCAACTCGGCAATATTGTCGAGCGTGACGTAACGGCTCTCCTGCGTGTCGTACATCTTGCGGTTACCGTAGCGCTTGATGAGTCGCGTCATGGCGGCCAGCTCTCCGTGGACCGCTACCACAGCCAGCCGCGGTCCAGCAAGGCTGGCCGGCATGTGCGTTACTCTCCGGCGGCGAGCTCGCGGCGCATGCGTGCCGCCATCGCGCGGTTGAGACGGAACAACATGCCGGGCAGCCAACGTTTCACGTAATACACGAACCAGGCTTCCGGCGACACCGGCGCCACCGCGCGATTGCGCTGCACGGACTTGAGAATGTTGATGGCAACGCGTTCCGGGCCGTAGTTGCGGCGCTGGTAGACCTCGATCACGCGCTGCCGCACCGCGTCGTTTGCATTGGGGCCGCGCATGCGCGCCGTGCCGGTAATTGAGGTATTGATGATCCCCGGACAGACGGCGGTTACGCCGATGCCGTGCGGCGCCAGTTCGTCGCGCAACGCTTCGGACAGGCCGAGCACGGCAAACTTCGTCGTGCTGTAGGCCGACAGCGCCTCGGTGGCCGTGAATGCCGCCGCCGACGCCACGTTGATGACGTGCCCGCCACGCTTGGCCGCCACCATCGGCGGCAGGAAAAAATGGCAGCCGTGCACCACCCCCATCAGGTTGATGCCGGTAATCCAATCCCAATCGTCGAGCGACGTATCGAGAAATCCGGCGCCCAACCCGACGCCGGCATTGTTCATCAGAATGTCCACCGCCGCGACCCGCGCGTGCACCGCGGCCGCGAATTCCCGCATCTCATGCCGCTTGGCCACGTCGACCCGGCGCGCCAGGACTTCGCGTCCGAGGCCGCGCGCCTGCTCCGCCGTGTGCGCCAGGCCGGCGTCGTTGACGTCGCAAATCGCCAGGTTGGCGCCCCGCCGCGCGAACGCCAACGCCGTCTCCTTGCCGATACCGCTCCCGGCACCGGTGACGACGGCAGTCTTGTCTCTCAGGGTTCGGATATCCATCTGTCAGGCAGTGACACGTGACGAGTGACAAGTAAGAAGAGACGAGTGATGAGGCATGAGCCGCGAATGGAGATCATATTTCTTCGCTCGTCACTCGTCACCTGTCACGATCATTGAAAGACGCCGTCCTTCTCCAGCGCAGCATAC
>CAZTDK010000064.1:0-15034 GCA_964611965.1 uncultured Binatia bacterium (SeqCode)
TCCCGCAATTGGGTCAGCCCCAAGGCGATGCGTGCGTCATCGTGGGTCACAACACCGTTCGTGTAGGTTGCCGCGGCCCGAAACCCCGGAACGCGTCGGTCGTTCGGCAACAGTGGCACGGCCGCGTCGAGCGCCTCCTGCGCTTTGCCGACCTCCTGCTTCAGCACGTCACTGGCACTGTACAGGTCGGTCACGTTGCGGGCAAAGCGCAGCATGTGCAGCATGCCGAGCAGGAACTGCGAGCGCCCATCGGCCGGATCTTGCGCCACCGCCGCTCCGAGCAGCGCCACCGCCTCCACATTGCGGTCCGCAACCCCGAATAGCGTATCGTAGAACGCACTCTGCCCACGCGCCGCGAGATCGGCGGCAGTCGACTTGGAAGGCGTCCGTTCACCGCATCCTGCGGCCAACGCTGCAAGCAGCGCCAGAAGAAACCGCACCGGTTGAGGCATGTATGCAGTCGCTACCCCAGGTAACCTGCCAGCGTCAAGGCCGGCATCAACGGCATCAACGGACGGTCATTCGGCCCGCGGGGGGCCGGCGGGCTTGGTTCCGACGTGTATCAGTAGACGTCCGGACGGATGAGCGCGTCGGTACCACCGTCCACGAAGAAGATGCTGCCGCAACAAAACGACGCCTCGCGACTGAGCAGGAAAACGATCGCCGCGGCGATGTCGTCCGGAGCGCCAAACCCCCCGGTTGGAATCGGAAAGCTCCGAATCGCGTCGCCGAACACGGGATGCTCCAGCCCGCCCTGCAACAGGGGCGTGCGCACGGCGCCTGCGGCAACGGCGTTGAGCCGTATCCCCGCGCCGGCCCACTCCGCTGCGGGCGCGCTGCGACGTATCCAGCGCGCCAGGGCGAGCTTCGAGCCGGCGTAGCTCCGGTGCCCATCGAGGGTTACGGCAAGCCGTCGGGCTTCGCCCTCCGCGCCCGCAAGACACGCCGACACCAGCGGCGTATCCACTCCAGGCAGGGTCGTCGAGTTCGACGAAACCGCCACCGCCGCGGACGGTTGCGCGACCGCAAGCAATTCCCGCAAGCCGGCGAGCAGCAGTTGCGCCCCAAAGTAGTTGAGCGAGACGATCGTCGACCACGGCTCGACGTGCGGACCGACGCCGGCGCATACCACCAGACCGTCCAGCCGGTCGCCGGCCAACTGCCGCACGGCGGCAATTGCCATCTGACGTCGACCCACCTCCGACGGATCGCCGAGATCCGCAATCACCTCGGCGTCGCGAACGTCGATGCCGATGACTCGGTCACCCGCCGCTTGCAGTCGCAGCCGGGTTGCCGCTCCGATGCCTGATGCCGAACCCGTGACTGCAATCGTCCGCATGCACTCCTCGTCTTGCCGCCGTGAGCCCGTCACGAATGCCTTGCCGTTGTTTGCGGCCTGCTGCCAGCGTCCTGCAGCGATTCGCGCCCCCGTTGATCGTGTTGCATTCTACCAGAGCGTGCAAATGGCCCATAGTATCCCCGTCAGCATTGACGTCAGGACAGTCTCTCATCGCAGCGAAGCAGCGCAATTGCGCTCTCACTTTGCGGCCGCGGGCCAGTGGGCCCTTGCGGACTTGGCCGTTTCCGCCGGAAGCGGACCGCGATGGAGAGGCCGGCCGCCGGCCCAACGGCTCTGGCAACGGCATCGAAGAGTCGGTACAAGAGGCGGCGCCTCGTCGCGTGGGCGCGGAAAGGTCTGTGAAGCGAGGTTCGGTGACCATGGCAAAGAGGGCTCCTCAGCAAGTCATCGCAATCGTCGGCGGCGCCACCGCCGGTGCGGAGGCGGCGGGCATGTTTGCTGACCGCGGCGCGCTCGCGATCGTCTTCGAGCAGAACGCGCGGCCCTACGGCAAGATCGAGGATGGGCTTCCCCGCTGGCACGTCAAGTTGCGGCGTAAGGAGTACGCGCTGGTCAATGCCCGACTCGGCCGACCCGGGGTGCATTTCGTCCCCTTGACGAGAATCGGCCGCGACATCGATTTCCGCGAGTTGGTGCGCGATTGGGGGTTCAGCGCGATCGTCTTGGCGCAGGGTGCCTGGCGCGATCGGCCATTGCCGGTCGAGGGGGCCGAGCGCTACGTCGGCCGTGGGCTGCTCTACCAAAATGCGCTGATTCATTGGTTCAATCACTACGAAGAACGCGACTACACCGGACCGCAGTACGAGATCGTCAACGGCGCCCTCGTCATCGGCGGCGGCCTCGCGTCGATCGACGTCATGAAGGTCCTGCAGATCGAGACCGCGCGCGCGGCCTTGCGCCGGCGGGGCATCACCGAGGACACGCTGCGGCTCGAGCACGATGGCATACCCGAGGTCCTGGCGACCCACGGGCTCACGTGGGACGACCTGGGCGTGAAGCCGGCCACACTCTGCTATCGGCGGCGCATCGAAGACATGCCTCTTGGGGAGATCCCGGCAGATGCGGACCCGGCGCGCCGCCACAAGTTCGAGTTGCTGCGGCGGCGGATCCTCACCAAGGCGATGCAGAAGTACTGCTTCGCGGTGCGGCCGCTGCATGCCCCCGTGGGCATCCTGGCCGACGCCGCGAGCGCCGACGGTCGCCTCGTCGGTGTGCGCTTTCAGGAGACGAGGGTGACGGGCGGCCATGCCGTACCCGTCGCCGGCGTGTTTCACGACCTGCATGCGCCCCTGGTGGTGAGCTCGATCGGCAGCGTCCCGGAGCCGATGTCGGGCATCCCGCAGGACGGCGTACTCTTTCGCTACACGGACCCCGCCCTCGGCCGTGTCGCTGGATATGATACGGTCTTTGGCGTCGGCAACGTCGTGACCGGGAAAGGCAACATCATGCTATCGCGCCGCCACAGCACCGAGGTGAGCCTGCGCTTGATCGACCACTTCCTCGGCCTCGACAAAGGTGAGCACGCCGGCGAGGAACGACTGCTGGCGCCGATTGCCGGAACCGCCGGAGATACCGCCGCGCGGGTTGCCGATACCGTCAGCCAGCGCCCGCCGCTCAGTCCGGAGCAGGTCGACGGGCTCCTTCATCGTGTGCGCGCCCGGCAGCAAGCGGTTGGATATACTGGCGGGTATCACGAGTGGATCGAGCGCGTCACACCAGCGGATCTGGCGTGACGCTGTTGACAAAAGACAATCACGAAAACACGAAAGCTCGAAACCACGAAAAGGAAGATGAGGGTCCCCTTTCCCTCTCCTCTTCTCGGGCTTTCTCTCCTTCGCGGTTTCGTGATTCCTATTTGTTTGCGGCCGTCGCTGGCGACGTGCACTGCAGATCGCGCAGTGCGCGCTTGTCGACCTTGAACATCGGCGTAACCGGCAGCTCGGACAAGACGCTCAAACCGTCTGGGCGCTTGAAGCTGGCCAACTCCGCCCCGACGAAGCTTCGCAGCTCAGCCAGCGTCGGGGGCTCGGAACCGCGTGCGACGATGAACGCCCAACCGACTTCGCCGAACACCGGGTGGGGCACGCCGATCACGGCGGCGCGCGCCACCTGCGGATGTTTCACGAGTCGGTCCTCAATCTCCGCCGGATAGACGTTGTAGCCGCCGCGGATGAACATCTCGCTCTGCCGGCCGCGCAGATGCAGGTAGCCGGATGCATCGAGGTAGCCGACGTCGCCGGTGTGCACCCAGCCGTCCGCATCGATTGTCTCGGCGGTTGCTTCGGGATCGCGCCAGTAGCCGCGCATGGTCGCCGGCGAGCGCACCACGACCTCACCGACTTCGCCGAGAGCAACCGGCTGCTTGTCGCCGCCGAGAATGCACAACTCGACACCACTGGTCGGTTTGCCGACAGTCGTCGTGAGGATTTCCGGGGGATCATCTGGCAGGGATGCTGTCGCGATACCGACCTCGGTCGACGAGTATCGCATGCTAACCACGACGCCGAGATCGCGCTGGATGCGTTGAATCAGCTCCGGCGACGACGGCGCGCCACCGAGCACGATGGACTTAAGGGACGTCAGGTCGCGCCGTGGCCGGTCGGGATGCTCGAGCAGCATGATGATCTGCGTCGGGAAGCCACCGAGATGCTCGAGCCGCTCGCTTTCGACCGCGGCCAGCGTGGCCGCGGGGTCGAAGGCGTCGTGGATGATCGTCGTACCGAGAAACGCGATCTGCAAACCGATCCGCGCCATCGTCCCGATGTGGGCAAAGGACAACCCTGCCGCCAGATGCTTCTGCAACGGCGGCTTGGCGCCGGCGTAACGGCGCGCGTCGATCTCAGCCAGGGCGAGGACGCTGCGATGCGTGTACCACGCGCCCTTGGGAACACCCGTCGTACCACTGGTAAAGATGATGGCCACCGGATCGTCGGGTGCCACGGCCGCCGCCGGGGCTGACGTCATGCCGACGCCAACGCGGTCAACCAGCGGCGCCGTTCCACGCCGCACGTCGTCGGCAGCGATCCACATCACTTCACGGAGCTCCGGCCACTCCGCCCGTTGCGATTCCACGGCGCCGCGGAAGTCGGCGTCGTGCCAGGCATCGACGGCGATCAGCAGTGCCGCGCCGGAGCGCCGGAGGATGTGCCCGATCTCGGTGCGCCGATAGCGCGTATTGATGCCGGCCGTCACGGCCCCCAATCGCGCCGCGGCGAGATAACTCACGAGGTAAAGCGGCGTCGACGGCAGCAGCAGCGCGACGACGTCGCCCTGCCGGATGCCGCGCGCCGCTAACGTCGCTGCCATGTGGTCAGCCAGGGTGTTCCAGTCTGCGTAGGTCAGCCGCTCATCGCGGTAGCGAAACGCCTCCACAGTCGGCGCCTCACGCGCCGCGACACGCAGCAGATCGGGAAGGGTTGTCGCCGTCAGCATGCGCTGCTCCCTACCATGGTGCGAGGACGCAGCGCCAGCTCATCCGGCGCCTCCCCTGATTTCGCCAACCGGCACCCTGGCCCTCTGGGGCGAGGTTGACGCTGACGATGCTGGCGCGCTACACGGCACCCTATGCAATCACTCGAGGGGCGGGTCGCCATCATCACCGGTGCCTCCGCGGGGATCGGCGCCGCCGCCGCACGCGCGCTGGCTGGCGTGGGCATGCAGGTGGTACTCGGCGCCCGCCGCCGCGAGCGTCTGGCGGCCGTCGCCGACGCCGTTCGCGCCGCCGGTGGCACTGCCGAGGTTGTGGTCACCGACCTGCGCGACGAAGCCCAGGTGGAAGCGCTCATCGGCACCGCGGTCGGGCGCTTCGGTCGGATTGATGCGCTGGTCAACAACGCCGCCATGAGCACGCTGCGCACGGTTGCCGACGGGCGCACCGACGAGTGGCGCGCGATCCTCGAGACGAATCTGCTCGGCACATTGATGGCCTGTCGTGCCGCGCTGCGCCACATGCTGCCGCAGCACCGCGGTGACATCCTCAATGTCACCTCCGCGAGCGCCCACGAGGCGTGGCCCTACCTCGCCGTCTACGCCGCATCGAAGGCGGCGATCCATACGCTGTCACGCGGCCTGCGCGCTGAGGTTGCGGGCAGCGGCGTGAGGGTCATGACTCTCGAGGTCCACAACGTCATGGGCACCGACTTCGCTTCGAACTTCGAGCCGGCGTTACTCCCAGCCGCCATCCAGCGCTGGGAGGAGTTAGGCCTGTTGACCAGAGAGAGCCCCATGCTACACCCGAACGATGCTGCGCGGGCCATCGTCTTCCAACTGTCGCAGCCCGATCCCGCCAGCATTCATCACCTGACGCTGCGCTCGCGGGCCAACTAGCGCTGTCGCCTGTGCCCACACTTTCTCACGGCGCCGCGACAGCGTTGCGTGCATTGCTGGAACGCATCGTGACAGGACCCGCACCATTCTACGTCGATCGGCTGGCGTCCATCTGGGACAAGGCAGCCGGGAATCCGATCGACCTCGCATCCCTCCCCTTCACCACGCGCGACGATTTGCTGCACGACCAACTGGCGCATCTGCCGTACGGAACGCGCCGTTGCGCAGACGCCAGCACACCCGTGCGGACCGGCGTCACGGGCAGTGGTGCGACGCTGCTGGTCCTCACCTGGACCGCTGCCGACCTGAGGCGAGAACGCGCTGCCGGCGCGCGCCTGTTGGGTAGCTTGGGCATCAACCCGGGCATGTGCGTCGCCAACACTTTACCGGGTGCGCTTGTCACGCCGGGCGCGCTCTTGCTTGGCGACGTCGTCGAGGACATTGGCGCCCTCGACATCCCGCTGGGGGCGGTGACATCCGCCGCCGCCGTGCGGGCAGCATGGACGATGTTCGACCGTGTGCGTCCAGACGTACTTGTCGCGGATATCGCCAGTGCGGGTGCGTTGCTCGCGGACGCACCACCTGCTGCGCGTCCATGGTGGCACGGCATCATCTGGCTACAGACCGACGCGCCGTCGGGAGACCACCCTCTCCTTCCAGCCGCGGCAGGATTTTCCGGCTGGCAGCGCACGTGGCTGGCGGTGGCCGAGGCCACCAGCTTCGTGGCGCACTCATGCAGCACCGGGTGCTTCCACGCGGACGATGCCGTCATCGTCGAGGTCGTCGACCCGACGGCCTCGGGTGTATTGCCTACGGCCAAACTGGGCACGGTGGCGCTGACACCGCTCGGCGTCGACACAGCGGTGTTGCGGTACTCGAGCGGGTTACGTGCCCGACTGGTCAGCGGCTGTCCCTGCGGTCACGGCGGTGTTGTCCTCGAGCTCGCGAGCTAAGCCCAGCGGTCGGCGTCGCTGTTATGGTCCGCTCCCCGTTGGGTCGCTGCGAATTTTTAGGTCGAACCGGCTGCTAGGAATTGCCAAGTCCGACAGGCGGCAAGATCCGCAACGGCCGGGCACCGATTAGCTATCGACTCGCCGGTTCTGGCTCACCAGGGCTCTCACGGGACGCAGCGTCAACGGGTACGGGGTAGTGACCCGAGAAACAGCCGTCGCACATCGGAGTATCAGGCCTGGTGGCCATGCGGACGTCGGCGAGCGACAGGTAGCGCAAGCTATCCACGCCGAGGGCAGCGGCGATCGCTGCCTCGTCACGCCCGACGGCGATCAACAACGTACGATCCGGGATGTCGACGCCAAAGAAGCAGCCGTGCCGCAGCGGCGGCGCACTGATGCGCGCGTGCACCTCGCATGCACCTGCGGCGCGCAGCAGCTGTGCCAAGGCGTTGAAGGTGGTGCCCCGCACCAGCGAATCATCCACGAGAACGACGCGCTTGCCGCGCACCTGCGGTGGATAGACGTTGTACTTGATGCGTGCCTTGAAATCGCGCGTGGCTTGCTGCGGCTCGATAAACGTGCGGCCGACGTAGTGATTGCGAATCAATCCATGCGCCAGCGGAATCCCCGATGCGCGCGCGAAGCCGAGCGCCGCGAAGTTGCCCGAGTCGGGAACCGGGACGACGCAATCCGCCACCACCGGCGCGGAACGCGCCAACTGCTCGCCCAGGGCGATGCGCATCTCGCCGACGCTGCGACTGAAGACCGTACTGTCCGGGCGCGAGAAATAGATCCACTCGAACACGCACGGGGCCGGTGCCGCGGCCGCGAAACGCGCCGGGCGGGGTCCACGGTCGTCAATGGCCAACAGCTCACCGGGCTCGATCTCGCGTTCCCAGCGCGCGTCGACCAGATCAAACGCGCAGGACTCCGACGCCACCACCCAGCCGCCGCGCAAACGCCCGAGCGCCAGCGGCCGGAAGCCCGTCGGATCGCGCACGGCGTACAGAGTGCGGCCGTGCACCAGAAGCATCGAGTAGGCGCCGCGCGCGCGGCGGAAGACCGCCAGCACAGCGCGCTCCCAGCTTGGGCCGGATGGGATAGCCCCCAATGCCTGGCCGAGCAGACGCGTGTCCGAAGTGGCGGGCGGCAGGCCGGTGGCGAGCTCCGGCGCATTGAGCAGATTCCCGTTGTGACAAAGGGCGACCAGGGCGTCGCCGTCGCCCAGGGCGATTGGCTGCGCGTTGTCGAGGGTCGACGTGCCGCTGGTGGAGTAGCGGTTGTGGCCGATGGCGACATCTCCCGGCAAAGCAGCGAGGACGGCCGGTGTGTACACCTGGTCGACCAGACCCATGCCGACGTGCCGCCGCCAGCGGTGGCCATCGCCGACCACCATGCCGGACGATTCCTGGCCGCGATGCTGGAGCGCGTGCAGTCCGAGATACGTCAGCTGCGCCGCTGCGGCGACACCGAAGACACCGAAGACCCCGCAAGCGTCGCGCATCACCTGTCCTTCAATGCGGAGCGCGGGATGCGGAATGCGGAATGAAGAGTGGCTTGGCATTCCGCATTCCGCACTCCATATCTTGCGAAACTCCGCCTTGAGAAATTCCGCACTTGCCTATATGGCCGCTCCGCCGTGTTCAGCAGATGCCTCGCTGGCGCCGACACCGGCGCGCAGGCCGCAGAACTCCTCGTAGTCGATCAACTCGGTGATCGTCCGATGCTCTCCGCACATCGGGCAATTCGGATCCTTGCGCAGCTTGTGCACGCGCAGCTCCATACTGAGGGTATCGAAGTATACCATGCGCCCGATCAACGGCTTGCCGATGCCGAGGATTACCTTGATCGTCTCCAGCGCCTGCACGCAACCCACGAGTCCGGGCAGCACGCCGAGAACCCCGGCCTCCTGACAGCTCGGCGCCGCACCCGGCGGCGGCGGCTCCGGAAACAAGCACCGATAGCAGGGGCCTTTGCCGGGGTAGAAGACCGAGGCCTGGCCTTCGAACTGGAAGATGCTGCCATGTACGTTGGGTTTGTTCAGCATGACACACGCGTCGTTCACCAGGTACCGCGTTGGGAAGTTGTCGCAGCCGTCGACGATGACATCGTAGTCGGCGAACAGCCGCATGACATTCTCGGACGACAGGCGCTCCTGGTACCCGACGACCGTGACGTCCGGATTGAGGGCGTGCAACGTCTCACGCGCCGACTCGACCTTCGGCATGCCGACGCGTTCGTTCGTATGCAGGATCTGCCGCTGCAAGTTGCTCATGTCGACCACGTCGTGATCAACGATGCCGATCGTACCGACACCCGCGGCCGCGAGATAGAGCGCTGTCGGTGATCCCAGCCCACCCGCGCCAATGAGCAGCACCTTGGCCTCAAGCAGCTTCGCCTGTCCCGCCTCGCCAACCTCGGGCAGAATGAAATGACGGCTGTAGCGATTCAGTTGCTCGGTAGTGAACTGCCGGTCCTGCTTCCATGGGTAGCCCGCGCCCTTCCACGCGCCGTAGCCGCCGCTCATGGAGGTGACATTCTGATAACCCATGTCCTTGAGCTGCCGGCCGGCCAGCAGGGACCGCGTGCCGCCCGCACAGTAGGCGATGATCGGGGTGGTCTTGTCGGTAACCGTTTCCTCGACGCGCATTTCGAGGAAACCGCGCGGCAACGAGATTGCGCCGTCGAGATGTCCCTCGCGATACTCTTCCTTCTCGCGGACATCGAGCAGCACATAGTCATGGCCGTTGCCCAGATGTTCCTTGACCTGATCGATGCTCCATTCCGGCACCTCGCGCCGAGCCTCGGTCATCAGATCCTTGTAGCTCTTTGCCATCGTTGCATCTCCTCACGAAGAACGTCACGTTCGACACCCTGCCCTTCCGCCACGTCACGGGCAGGCGGCCAAGTATCGCTCGCATTGATTTCGGTCATATATAGCCCCGTGTTTCCGGTCAGTCTATCGGGGCCCTCGGGCGACATTCGCTCGCCACGCGCGCGCTTCCGAAGGGCGACCGGGCGACATATCGATCATCAGCCGGAATGTGAACCGGCTCTCGGCAGATCTCACGGGTGCGGCTTGCATGCAGCGCTTGGATTGGCCTCCATTCGCTCAACCGCAGCGCGCGGCTCGGGGGGCGGTCTTCCCGTCTGCCTCGCCGTCAGTCCGGCCTTGCTTGGCCCACGCGCGTCGCCAACTCGGCCCGCAAGGCCCGGATGATACGGTCACTCTGCGCGGCGTGAAACATGGCGAAGACGTTGGCTCCGAGGACGCTGACGAGGGTCGCCAAGGCCCAGGTGAGGTGCGCGCCCACGTCGCTGCCGTGCAGCACCCCCATCCCTTTTCCAAACGTGACCAGAAGCATCACCGTCGAGACCAGCAAGCAAAAGCTTGTCACCTTGCCCATCACATTCAACCTCTCACCCTAGCCGTGAGGAGACCCACCGATGTTACAAATGGGGGAAGCACAATCCCCTGATACCCTTCGGTCAATTCGAACCTGACAGCCCGCAACGAGCAACGCCAGCCGGCCATCGGAGAGACACCGGGAGCAGGCCCTCAGTGACAGCGATCCGGACCGGGACGCTTCATCGTCAAGCGCTGCTCCTCCAGCCGAAACTCGATGATCTCGCCGAGTCGTTGGGCGCGGGCCACGAGGCTGTCCGCCTCCAACAACCCCTGCTTCTCGAGTGGCTCGAGCTCGACCGCGTATGAAAAGAAGTTCACCAACATTTCGTCCGAAAGCGATTCGTCCTGCAACAGCCGCTGCGCGGGGCTCGCGGTGTCGGTACCGAGGAAGCGCGCCAGCAACTGCGTCAACGCCGTGCGGCGTGCGGGTCCCAGGACGTCGTGTCCGCCAACGCGCCACGCGACCTCTGCCTGGCGAAACGACTTATCGAAGATGTGTCGTCGGATAGTGAACTCGCGTTGTCCGTGCAGCAGGATGTTGAAGCGCCCGTCGGGCAACGGCTCGACATTGACGATCTTGCCAGCGCAACCGATCGTGAAGATTTCGGGGGCTGCCTCGTAGTGCTTCTGCCACTCGCCGCGCAGCAGCGCCATACCGATGATCTCGTGGCTCGCCGCGGCCGCGCGGACCATGTCGCGATAACGCGGCTCGAAGATATGCAGTGGCAGCGGGACCCCCGGGAACAGCACCACATTCGGTAGCGCGAACACCGGAATGATTGAAGGCAAGTCCATCGGCTGTGCTAGGGTGATGCCACGTTGCGGACGACGGCGCAAGGCAAGAACCGTCTACAGTAGGAGGACAATGTGCGAGGAGTCGTGGGCTGCGTGGTCACTCTTCTGGCAGCCGGGGCGGTGCTCTCGGCCTGCACGTCGTCGGAGTCGGTCACGCCTGTGGAACGCGGCCAGCGCGTTTACATGGCGAACTGCATCGTGTGCCACAACCCCGATCCAACGAAGCCCGGGGCTTCCGGACCCGAAGTAGCAGGCGCGTCGCGCGAACTGCTGGAGGCGCGGGTGCTCCACGCCAGCTATCCGCCGGGATACAATCCCAAGCGGAGCACGAAGGCCATGGTCGCGCTGCCGTTTCTGGCTCCGCGGCTCGACGACCTGGTGGCCTTTCTTGCCACGGCGGGCAAGGCGACGCCGGCTCACTGATCGCCTGATCGCCGAGCCACCTTGACAAGCTGATTTTTGGCGTTTAAGCGAGGGGGCAACGCCGGATCCCCACCGGTTCGATCGGGGCGAAATACACAGGTGAGAGACGCCGCAGCGGCGTAGGAGGTAGGTATGGAAGTAATGGCTTTCTTCGAATCGATCTTTCGCTGGTTCCACGTGGTCTTCGGAATTCTGTGGATCGGCTTGCTGTACTTCTTCAATTGGGTGAACGGGTATTTTGCAGCGACCATGGATGCCGAGACCAAGAAAAAAGTTGTCCCGGAGCTGATGCCGCGTGCATTATTCTGGTTCCGCTGGGGCGCGGCGTTCACCTGGATCACCGGCGTGCTGCTGATCATGATGGTGTACTACCACGGCGGTCTGCTGTTCGACTCGGGGCACTGGAGTCTCATGACCTTCATCATGTTGGCGGTCGTGTTCCTGGGAGTGTTCGTCTACGACCAGCTCGCCAGTGGCCCCCTCAAAGAGATCCAGACGATGTTTATCGCGGGGCTGATCATCGTTTTCGTGGTTCTCTGCCTCATGGACTACGTCGCCGGATGGAGCTTCCGCGGTTATGCCATCCATCTCGGCGCGATGTTTGGAACGACCATGGCGTTCAACGTCTGGTTCCGCATCTGGCCGTCGCAAAAGGCGATCATTACAGCGACCAAAGAAGGTCAGGCTCCAGATCCCGCGGTCGTCGCATTGGCCGGTCTGCGCTCCAGACATAACACCTACATGTCGGTACCGCTGGTTTTCATGATGATCAGTCAGCATGCCACCTGGGCGGCGGGCTCCCTCGGCCCACTCTGGTTGACGATCATCGTGGCCGTGGGCTGGTTCGGAACCACCCACATCTACGGTCGTGCCGCCAAGGTAAAAGGCTTCTAAGGGGCCGGCGGCAGGCGTCATGTCTATGGGCCGCTCCGCGTTGCATCGCTCACGGCGCCTGCCGGCGAGAGTGCTCCCGAATCCGACGCGCTGAGGATTCGTCGGGACGGGTGTGCTTTCACCCGTCCCGATTTCCCTCGTTTAGCTCTTCGGTTCCAATACGAGTTCCACGGTCGCCGCCCCGCGCGGCGCCACCGACACGTGTTGTTCTTGTGTGCCGAGCTTTTCATGCCACACTGCCACGACATAATCGCCCGGCGGTACCTGGCTCAGTGTTACCGATCCATCTGTCGGTGTGACCGCGAAATATGGGTTCGCAACCACGCTCAGGTACGCATGCATCCACGGGTGGATGTCGCAACCAACCGGGATGCCGATTTCCGGCTTGTCGAAGGACAACGTCCGCGACGACCCCTGCTTACTCATGATGAAGTTCCAGCCGTTGACGACGCGCGGTTGGCCGTGGACGTTATGCGGATCCTGATCGTCGTTGCTGAATTGCACCGGCTGTCCCACCATCGCGGCGGCCACGCGAGGATGGTACAAGCAACCTTTCTGGTCGAAACGCAGCGGTGACGCAGGTGGCGCGAATGCCCAGTGCTCCAGGCCCGACTTGATCCATACGAGCGCATTCGCCAGTCGGCCGTCGTCGACCAGAAGCGATTCATCGGTTGCCGGTTCCTGGTGGGCCGCGGCGCATTGTGACGCGCTGCTCATTTCAATTGCCTTCGGCACGGGAACCGGCCCGTGGTAGCGTACGGCGACGTGAATCGTCCCGGCCGTAGCCGCATCGACCGGGGTAGGCACCATTGCTTGCTGCGGCGGCGCTGCGGAGTCACTGCAGCCCAGCAGAACCAGCAACACGCCAACCAGCACGTATCGCCATTGCGATTTCTGATTCTCGATGCACGTCTCCACGCACGATCCTTTCTGGTGCCCTGAGAAATTGCCGGAGACCTGGCGGCCGACAGACAACCGTCGCCTGGACACCAGGTCAAGCCCTGCGTCAACACAGGCTTGTGCCTGCTGCTTAGTCGTTAGTCGGCCGGCGGCCGCGGCGGCGCGCTCGATCAGGTAGAGCGCGTGGCCCCCGAGGCACACCGCAATTCGGGCACACGCCGTAGAACGTCACCGCGTGCGCGCGTACACCGTACCCTGCCGCGCTCAATGCCGGACACCTGGGCGTTGCGCCGCGCGCGCGTGGCAAATCGGTGAGATCGCCGCAGTGCTCGCAGACAAAGTGGTCGTGGCTTTCGAGCATGCCATCGTAGCGCGCCGTGCGGTCGGCGAGGTGCACGATGCGTACGCGTTGCTGCGCCGCCAACTTCTGCAAGTTACGATACACCGTGCCGAGACTCACGCGTGGAAGGCGTCGCCTGACGCGCGCAAAGACTTCCTCCGCCGTTGGATGGTCGTGCGCCGCGCTCACGATGTCGTACACCGCTGCGAGCTGACGGGTCTGGCGCTCCCTCATGGCGCCGCCAGATCCTCTGCCAACGAGGCTCGTACCGCGTCGCTGATGGTTGCGGTATGGCGGTAGTTCGGATGATCAATGACCAACCGCAACGGCTCGCGGCTTCCCACAAAAGCGGCACGCGCCGCCTCCTCGAACACGAAGCGGACGTACTGCACGGCGCTCAGTTTGTCCTCTTTGCTGTGTCCCGGCTCGAACGCTCCCGGAATCACAAAGCGATCACCGACTTCAAGCCGCACCGCTTCATCGATACCAAGCAATCGGACGAGGTCGTCGCGGATGCGCTCGGACTCGGTGATCTCGATCAGCAACGTGGCACTTAGCTCGCTCCCGTCGGGAATGAGCGCATTGTAGACATCGAGCTCGTCGCGCACTTTATCCAGGTCGACGATACGCTCCGCACGCAGCATCTCCTGGATCTGAAAGAGCATCGTGTCGTGGTTCTCGAAGACGAGCGTGACGCGATCGCCTACGGAAACGCGGCGGTGCTTCTTGAGGTCTATGATGCGACGCCGGAACCCCTCGCGGGCTTGTTCGTAACGTTCCAGACCCAGGATCTCGTCGAGGACGACTTTCCGCAACGGCCTACCCTATCTGCGTCTTGGGGTGGAGCCGGGTGTTGGGTCCAGACGCCCAACACCCGCGCTCCGACCGTGACTACTGCTTGAGGCTGTCCAAGCCTTTCGTGAAACGTCCGGCATGCGACTTCTCGGCACGTGCCAAGGTTTCGAACCACTCGGCAACTTCTTCGAATCCTTCGCCGCGCGCCGTCTTGGCAAAACCAGGGTACATCTCGGTGTACTCGTAGGTTTCTCCTTCGACGGCCGACTTGAGGTTCTTCTCCGTGTCGCCGATCGGCACACCGGTGCAGGGATCGCCGACTTCCTTCAAGAAGTCCAAGTGGCCGAAAGCATGCCCGGTTTCGGCCTCCGAGGTATCGCGGAACAGCCCACCGATATCCGGGTATCCTTCGATATCGGCCCGCCGTGCGAAATACAGATAGCGGCGGTTCGCTTGCGATTCGCCGGCAAACGCGGCCTTCAAGTTCTCGTGCGTCTTGGTGTCCTTCAAAGCCTTAGCCATATGCCATCCTCCTTATCAGGAATTATTCCTGTTACAAGACAGATATGGCGCAAGCACAGCGTCGTGTCAACGCCCGGGCTCAGATGCGCTCATCCCGACGGCTCGCCTGGAGGAAAGCCGGTCCCGCAGAGGTTGTCCTCCACAGTACGTTCGCAGCGGATTGCCCGTCGCCGATTCGGGCGCCGGTAATCCTATGAATCACTCGGTCAGAAGCCGAGGCTACGGACGCTGGCGCGCTCACGCAGCCGGCCGATCCACGCCGCTACGTTCTGCAGGCGTGCCTCCAACTCGACGCCGAGCTGCGACAAGATGATCAC
>CAZTDK010000065.1:0-14999 GCA_964611965.1 uncultured Binatia bacterium (SeqCode)
GAGGAAACGCTGCTGATTACCCAGCTCGATGCGGTAGTCGATCTCTTCTTGCAGGCGGTCACGCAGCTCCCCGATCAACGGCTTCGGATCCAGGTTGGGAAACATCGGACTGAGCACACGATACAACAGATCCACATTGTCGAGATCGGCGCGCATGGCGTCGGCCGCGCCGGGGTACTGCACCTTGACCACAACCGCGCGACCGTCGCGCGTGCGTGCCGCATGCACCTGGCCGATCGACGCCGCGGCCAGCGGCTCCGGATCGAACCAGGCAAAAGCGTCCTCGGGGGATTTCCCAAGCTCGTCGCGAATGACCCCGGCCGCCAACGCATAGGTCATCGGCGGCGCGTTCTCCTGCAGCTGTGCCAGGACTTGTTGGTAGGCGGGTGGCAAACCGGAATCGACGTAGGACATCATCTGCGCCAGCTTCATCATGGCGCCCTTCATGGCACCCATCGTTGCCGCAACGTCCTCCGCCGTCCGCATGTGAAACATTGTGTGCAGCCGTTCCCGTTCGGCCGCCTCTTGCCCGACAGCCTGGACACGGTGCGCGACCCAACGTGCCGCGGCGCGCGAAGCGAGGCCGACGGTGCCGCCGGTCCGGCGCAGCCGTCTCGACAACCCGCCGCGGCGGATGAGCAGGAGCCCGGCGCCGACGACCGCAGCGGCGGCCAGCACCAGCCAGCCGGTCATTGGCTATGCCTCTGCTCCGGCGGCGCCGAAGCAATCTGGTACACGCGCGAAAGCCTGCTCATCTCGGGTGCGGCTTTCATAGCAGGCGAGCCGCGGCAACAGAAAAGGTGTGCGCGACCGGCCTGCGACCAGACGCACCTCGCTAGAACCTGCGGTCATTGTCATTTCTATGGGCCGCTCCCGTTGGTCGCTAGGCACTGCCAAGTCCGACAGGCTGCTAGGCATGATGGAGTCGGTTGTCGTCTTGCCAGGCGCGCCGCGGGTCGACTACAAGTCTCTGGTCATGGAGCTCAACCCATTTGCCTACGACTTCCACGAAAACCCATACCCGATTTACGCGTGGCTGCGAGAACACGCGCCGCTGTACCGGAACGACAGCCTGAACTTCTATGCGCTGTCGCGCTATGCGGACGTGTACGACGCCATCGTCGATCCGGAGACGTACAGTTCGGCGAAGGGAACGGTCCTCGAGATCGCACCCGAGATGATCGACCAGTTTCCGATCATTCTGTTCATGGATCCGCCGCGGCACACGCGGCTGCGCCGGTTGGTGAGCCATGCGTTCACCCCGCGGCGGATCAACGCGCTGGAACCGACAGTGCGCGCGCTGGCGGCCGGTTATATCGATCGCATCGTGGACAGCGGCGACTGCGACTTCATCCGCGATTTCGCGGCACTGCTGCCCATCGAGATCATCAGCACGCTGATTGGTGTGCCGGCGGGCGACCGCACCATGGTGCGCGAGCTGACCGATACCGCCTTGCACCGCGAGCCCGACCGGCCCGAGTTCCCGGAGTCCTCGATCGCCGCGAACATGCAACTGGTGCAGTACTTCGCCGAGCTGGTTGCCGAGCATCGCACGCATCCACAGGAGGACATGGTCAGCCTGCTGATCGACGCGGAGGTCGAGAACGATCGCGGCGAAAGGGAACGCCTGGACGACTTTGAGATCGTGGCGTTCTGCGGCCTGCTGAGCGGCGCCGGCAACGAGACGGTCACGAAGCTGTTGGGCAACGCGGTGGTCCTGCTGGCGCGCCATCCGGCCGTGCGCGCGGAGATTGCGCGCGACCCGGCACGCATTCCGGACGCGGTGGAGGAGATCCTGCGTTACTGGCCGCCGGCGCAGTACACTATGCGGACGTTGATGCGTGACGTCACGGTGCACGGGCGGACCATGCCGCGCGAGACGCGCGTGCTGCTGCTGATCGGCTCGGCCTGCCGCGATGCCCGCGAGCATGCCGACCCAGATGCGTTCAACATCGCTCGCAAGACGCCCACGCAGATCGCCTTCGGGTACGGCCTGCACCACTGCCTCGGCGCGTCGCTGGCACGCTTGGAAAGCCGCGTGTCGCTCGAAGAGCTGCACCGGCGAATTCCGGAATACGAGATCGACGAGGCGCGCTTGGAGCGGGTGCACATGAGCAACGTGCACGGCTTCGCCAGCGTGCCGATGCGCATTTAGTGGGGCACCCTGGAGAAGCGGATATCTCGTAGAGACGCAGAGCCCGCAGAGATGCCCTTCCACTTGCTCATGCCGTCAAGGCTAATCTCATTCAGAATGACCCTGACTACCGACATCCGGAATTCCCGTCCGCGCTCTCTTCTCTGCGCCTCTGCGCCTCAGCGTCTCTGCGTGAGAATATGTTGTCACCCTTGGGTTGAGCGCAGCCCCACTTCGCCGAGCCCACCCAACAGGGCGGCCCCGCCGAGCGCCAGGATGATGGCTACGGGACGCAGCAGCCCCGCAATGCCTTCGCCGCACAGCGGCTCTCCAAAGACGAGCGTACCGCCAATGATCGGCACCAAGTTGGAGAGCACCGAGAAGATCGGTACGACGACCACACCACGACCAGCTTGCATGGCTCCCTGCATGAGCGCGAAGCCGACGATATTCGTCGCCAAGGTGAGGAGGAGGGCCGTGCTCGACAGTGCCGCGGGCACCGAGGGTGCGTTCGCAAGGTCCTTCGCGAAAATCCCGCTCAGGCCGAGCGTCAGGCCGCTGGCGACACTCAACCCGATGGCGCGACCAGGCGCACGATCCAGCGGCAGTGCGAGAAGCGCCACACCCACGAGCATCAACGAGAACAGCGAAGTGTTGTGCGGTGGCCGGGTCGGCGCGGCAGCACCAGACAACGACACGCCGAGCGCGATCAGGCCGGCGACCACCGCGGCCACCCCTACCCATTCGAGCCCGCGTACGCGCTCGCCGAGACCCAACACGGCCAGCACGACGAAGAGGGCCACCCCACCATTGAGCGCGGTATGCACCACGGACAACGGCGCGCCGCGCAGCGCCGCCAAGTACATCGCGTAGCCGGCGATTTGCAGCACGACGCCACAGACCCACCACGGGTCCTGCACAAAGGCCCACCATGCGGATGGTCGCCAACCGCCACCGAGTGACGGCAAGCGCTCGGCCTGGCGCTTCATGAAGTAGAGACCCACGGTCAGCGCCGTGCTGGCGAGCACCGCGAGCGCGGTTGCCGAGGTGACCGTCATCGCGCAAACCAGCTCGCATCACCCCTTGGCAGACCGGGTGGCCGGCAGGTGAAACCAGTTGTATTCACTGGAGATGACCGGCCGGGTCATGACGATCTCCGAAATCGTCGCGAGCAGCACGATGCCGATCAAGGCGATCCACGACAGCCATTCGCGTTTCGTGCGACCCAGTGCCCAGTCAAGCCCATGGACATAGAGCACCAGGAAGGGAATTAGCGCGCCACCAAGCAATCGCCCGGACGTCAGGAACGGATGCTCACGGGAAGGGTAGAAGAGGCTGCCGAAATTCGAAGATATGGAGACCCAGGCGACAAACGCGACCATGATGATAAAGCACCAGAAAGCGAAGCCCAGGGCCTGGCGCTGCGGTTTGGTCAGACTCGCAAAGCCCGGGAAAAGACTGATGGCTGCAAGACCGACCAGGAGCGCTGACGATATCCAGTAGAACGCGTCCACCGTCGGTGACACCAGGGGTTTGCGGAACCACACGAATTCACCCCGCCAAAAGCTCGCTGTCAACTCCGGCCAAAACTCTCCTAGGCCGTGCAGAGAAAACATCCGATGCGTCCACCACTCACTGAACGGCTTCGTCGATCCGCCCGAAAAGACAGCTTTCGGAGCGGCACAGATCAGGTCGCCAGCGATCGATTCGCACCACAGTGCCCATCCCACGATGGGCAAGGCCGTGAAAAACACAAGCCACGTCAACGCCGGCGTGGCTGAGCGGAGCGTTCCTGTTTTGGCGAGACGCCACACCTTCGGTAGCAACATTGCCCCGGTGACAAGTAGCAACCCAATGTTGCTGATTTTGATGAGGTAAGTTGCCCCCAAGAGCAAACCCGTCACAGCCCCGAGCCGCGGGCTTGGAACCGCGGCTCGCGAAAAGTACACCGCACTGACAAAGGCCGCCCCGAAACACAGCGGTGGCAGCACGTCAGCATGAATCGAGTAATAGGTGTCTTGAGGCATGAACGCCGCCAACAGCGGCACGCCCAAGCGCACACAGCGGCGGTCGGGGAAAATCATTCGTGCCGCGACGAAGCTCACCCATACAAGGCCGACGATCAGAATGATGTTCAAGAAGCGAATCCAATACAGCAAATGGCCGCCTTCAAGGCCGCACCAGCGGCCCAAGTTCAGCCACATGCCCGCGAGAACATAGTAGAGCGGCGCCTGGCAGGCCTCGTCGTTGGGGCGTGCCTGCCATTGGACCTCGCTGGACTGGATCGTGTTGCGAACCGACTCGGCTGGCTGCGCCCACAACGGTGGCGGAAACTTCCCGCCTGAGAATTGATCCGGTGAAAACAAATATTCGGGGCTACCGTAGAGCACGATGTAGTGGGCTGACTCTGCGGAGATCGGATCGAGCCCGCGCGGGATCTGCCCCCGCGAGTACTTCATGACCAAGTCGAAGTGCGTCTGCTCGTCGACGTTATTGAAGAACGGAAAAACACCGGCGAAGACAAACACACGGATGGCCGCGGCAAGGCAGAGAAACAAGACCACTACACGATCATTCAATCCTGGTGACATGACACGAAGTCGATCGCCCCGTGGTCCACGCAAGCTTTGCCCGGCAATTCCGCAGCACCCTAACCGAGCCCACCAACCCGAGCAAGCCCTTTGTCACGACCTCCAAGTGGGCGCTACAGCGGGCATCGAGGTGATACAGCCGCGTGTTGGAATGCTTGTGGGGCACCTCGGTTTCTTCACGCGTCTACGCTAGACTTCCCCAGCCATGCAGAAATCCGCGTACTCCATTGCTGTCGTCGGTGCCACCGGTTTGGTGGGACGAGAGATCATCAACACGCTGGAGCAGCGTCTGTTTCCGATCGCCGAGCTGCGCCTGTACGCCTCACTGCAATCCGCCGGTGAGACACTGACCTGCGGCGCGCTGACGGCACTGGTCGAGCCGCTCGACGCAGCCCGTTTCGGTGGCGTGGACATCGTTTTCCTCGCCGCCGGCGAGCAAGTGAGCGCGGCGTGGTTGGCGCGCGCCACCGAGTCGGGTGCGGTGGTCATCGACCTGAGCCAACTGTTTGCAGCCGATCCTGACGTTCCGGTGATCGTGCCGGAGGTGAACGCCGCGGATATCGCCGACTATGTGGCGCGGAGCGCGATTGCCTCCCCGGACGCGCCGGCGATTGCCCTGGCCGTCGCCCTCAAGCCGCTCCACGAGCTGGTGCGCGTCCTGCGCGTGGTTGCGACAACGTTCGAGCCGGTCTCCAGCCTCGGCCGCGTCGGCATTGAAGAGCTACAGCGCCAGACGATCGAGCTGATGAGCGGCCAGAGCACCGAGGAGCCCGCCATATTCCCGCGGCGCATCGCCTTCAACGTCATACCGCAAGCCGGCGAGTTCCTGGCAGGCGGCCAATCGAGCTACGAACAGCAGACGATGCAGGTGCTGCGGCGCGTCCTCGATGCCCCCGACTTGCCGATCAGTGTGACCCGCGTGCATGTGCCGCTGTTCTTCGGCTCCGCGATCGCCGTCAATGTCGAAACCGAAGCACGGTTGACTGCCGCACAAGCGCGTGAAGTGCTGCTCGTGGCACCTGGCGTGCTCCTGCGAGACGATACGGTTGCCGGCGAGTATCCGACGCCGGCGGACGTCATCGAGCAAGACGCGACTTCCATCGGGCGCATTCGCGAAGATGAGGCCCTCAATGTGCTTGATCTGTGGCTCGCGATCGACAACCTGCGCAAGGGATCGGCAGTGAACGCCGTGCAGATTGCCGAGCTGCTGATCCGCGACTACCTGTGACCCACAGCCGAGACGAGTGGGTATGCGCTTCAAGCTGATCGTCGAGTACGACGGCAGCGACTATCATGGCTGGCAGATCCAGCCCAACGGCCCGACGATTCAACAAACCCTCGAGGCGGCGGTGGCGCGTTTCACCGGCGAGACGGTGCGCGTCGCCGCCGCCGGCCGCACTGACTCCGGGGTGCATGCCGCCGGCCAGGTCGTCAGCTTTGCCGTGCAGGTAGCGCGTGCGCCGGAGGTCGTTCAACGGGCGCTCAACGCGTTGACCCCGCGCGATATCAGCATCACGGCAGTCACTGCCGTCGCCGACGATTTCGATCCACGCCGCGCCGCGCGCAGCCGTATGTACGTGTATCGTATCTGGAACGCACGCTGGCCGTCGCCGTTTTGGCGGCGCTATGCGTGGCACGTGGCACGCCCGCTCGACACAGAGGCCATGCGCGCCGCGGCGATCGCGTTGATGGGCGAGCACGACTTCAGCGCGTTCCAAGCCGCCGACTGCGACGCCGACAACCCCGTGCGCCGGGTGCTGCGCAGCGAGTTGGAGCGCCGCGAGCCGTTGATCACGTACACCGTCGAAGCGACGGCATTCCTCCGCCACATGGTGCGCAACATCGTCGGGACCTTGGTGGAAGTCGGGAGCGGTGAGCGGTCGGCGGATGATCTGCCGGGCCTGCTCGCGAGCTGCGATCGCACCCAGGCGGGACCCACCGCGCCCGCGGCTGGCTTGTGTCTGCAGCGCGTCAGCTACTGAGGGGCAAGTGGCAAGTGGCACGCAGCTCGTGGCACGTGGTCGGAGCTAGGAGGCACGTGGTACGTAGTATGTGGCGCGTGGTCGGAACGACGTGACACGTGCCACATGCTACGTGCCGATCTGCGGATGGTTACTCGGAGACCAGTAGCTCGACGCGGCGGTTTTGCGCGCGGCCGTCCGCGGTATCGTTGGACGCGACCGGGTCCGACTCGCCCTTGCCGACGACGGTCATGCGCGACGCATCAACGCCTTGAGCCGCCAGGTAATCCCGCACGGCGTCGGCCCGGCGCACCGACAACTTCTGGTTGTAGGCCTCGGTGCCAATGCTGTCGGTGTGGCCTTCCACGGTGACGGTTATGTTGCCGTGCTCCTTCAACGTCTCCGCCGCCTGGTTGAGGATCGGCTTGGCATCGTCGCGGATATTCGCCTTGTTGAAATCGAAGTGCACGCCGCGCAGGACGATCTTCTCCTTCGTGGGCACCGGCGGCGGAGCGGCCTCGACGGGTGCCGGCGGCGGGGGCGGCGGCGGCGCCTCCGCCATCGCGAAGGACGGCACGGGAAACGTAAACGCCAGGCCGGCACCGACGCCCCAGTCGATCGCCGAGTTCGTCAGTCCTGCCATTCCCTGCGGCCGAACGGTGAGGTTCGGGGACAGGTCGAAGTCGATACCGGGAGCGATCTCCAAGGCATCGAACGACGCCGAGCCTATCGAACCGTGCGGGATGGTTTCGCTCGGCGCGTTGAAGACGCGTCCGACAAGCTCGGTGCGGAAGGACCAGTTCTCACTCGCGCGTACGATTGCCTCCGCGCCGTAATGAAACACATCCGGCGGTGAGCCGCTGTACATCTGGTAGCCGGCGTTGACACCGACGGCAAAGGGGCCGCGCTGATAGCGCGACGAGATAAACGGCATGACACCGGTATCGCCCGGGGTGAAGCCCTTGTTCTTGGGACCGTTCGGCACCTCGAGCTGGACACCACCGCTGATGGAGCAATGCTCCGCCACAGAGTGTTTGAACTTGGCGTAGAGCTGCAAGTCACCGACGTCCTGGTCATTGAGCGTCGACGTGACGCCGGTGGTTTTGTTCTCGAAACGCACCGACTGAAAGAGGGCCGGGACGAGGAACCCCACCTCGGCGTTCTTGCCGATCCCGTAGGACCCAAGCAGGTCGATCTCCCCGCCGCTGAGTTGGGTAATTTTCTGGTTCGGATCCTGGTAGTTCGGATTCCCTGTCAAGGACCGCAGCCGCAACCCGATGATGTTGAGGCGGTTGCCGCCTTGGTCCTCTTCGGTCATTCCACGGACTTCGACGCGGGCGTTGTGGTCGCCGACCGTGGCAGCTTCCTCTTCGAAGTTGAAGTACGTGCGGTCCGCGTCGGTGACGTCCGTTGCGGACGCCGTGCCGGCGGCAATTCCCAACGATGTGGCAAAGACCACGGCCACGAACCACGTCTGCGCTGCACCCTTCATCGCCCCTCCTTCACGTGCCAGAGTGTCCCTGGCGTCACTGTGCCGTTAGCATCCCGACCACGATCGGCGGCGGATGCTACGCCGCTCCTGGCAAAATTGTCAAGACAAAGTGCAACGGACAATGTGCAACACAGCCAAGTCAGCGGGCCGAAAGGTTGCGCCCAGTGCAAGCCCTCGCTGAGATTGAATGTGAGTCTGTCGTCCGGGAGTTACGATGGCGTAGTTCTATCTTCCCCACCACTCCAACAGCCCCAGCACGGCGCGTCCCATCATCCGTCCAGCCAAGCCCCGTGCGGCTGCCCCACCGGATTGCAACCCATACCGGACGCTGACCGACCACGGAGGCGACTCCGGAAGCGCCAGTGCCGTTGCCGCCGCCGGGTAGTCATCGACCATCAGATACGCCCGCACCGTGCCGCGGACGTTACCGGGAGGGAACTGAATCGTCGCCGACTCGACAAAGCCGTCGGTCGATGTGCTGCGCGTTGTCTGTTGCGCGTAGTCGAGCGGCAGCGGGTGCCCCGTTCGCGCATCGATGAGCAGGATGCCGATGTTGTGCTCGGCAGCGCGCAGTGACGAATCGCGAAGGATCGCCGTCACCGAAGTCGAATCGCCCTGAAAGCTCGCATCGCCGACGCCCACTGGCGGACCCCGCCACCCGTCGCCGTATTGGCCAAGACCTGTATGTTCTGGCGGCCGCAGCTCGGCGGCTCCCACGACGTTGAGCAGGTCTGTGCTCGGATTGCAGTAGCCGAGTCGCTGCAGGAACTCGCCGTAGAAGTCGATCTTGCCACAGGTCGTCTTCGCGTTGATGGCTGCATGATCGGGGGCCGCGCCGTGGGCGTCGATGCGCGCCGCGACGCGGAAGGATTCGAACGGCAGGGGAAAGCCGTTGAACTCGATGGTGAAGCCGGCTTCGTTGCGCATGGTCAGCAGATCGCCGTCGAGATCGACTTCGATCGGGAAGCGCACGCGCGAGCCGGGATCGACGACACTGCCGTGTCCGTCATCCGCCAGTCTCCCTCCGACAACCCAGCCAACGGCGTTCCGCTGATCACCTTCGACCAGACCGATCAGATAGTGGATCGAATCAAACCCGATCTGATTGTAGCTCGGCAAGATCGTCGGCAACGGTGCCGCCAGACGATAAAGCTCCCACTCTCCCGCGGGATCGCCGGCATGTTTCGGTATCGTCAACGCAAACCTCGCGGCGGCGGGCGGGCGGACCCGGAAATCAAATCTTCCGCCGACGTCGTGAGTCGTGCTCGTGTTCGTGCTCGTAGGGAAATCGGCGGGCAGGAGATCCCGCGCTTGCAGGCGTACGCTGAGCGTATCGGTAGTGAGGTCAGTCTTCGGAACCACCGTGATGAAGCGACGGTCGCCGGAGACGTCCACCGCCACCGCTACGGGCGGCTCCAGGGTCACCTGCACACTCGCCGAATCGAGGAGCGCCGGCTGTGTATCGTCGTGGGCGCGCACCAACAAGCTGAACGTCAGTGGCTGGTTGGCATCGATCACCGCCGGAGGCTGCGACACGTAGCGGCCGAAGGAAGTCGTGTATGTGAATGAGGCACCCTCACTCGGTAACCCTTCGCCGCCGTGCGTGATGCAGCGCGTATCGTTTGCCGCAGCGGGCCGCAGGCAGTAGTCGAACGGAACGCTGAACACACCGCCGTTCTCGCCGCCGATGACGATGGCGTCCGTGCCCAGCGCCGGTGACGCGTTCAAGTCGTCACGCGGGTCGTTGATGAGCTGTATGGCCCAGCGCAGCGTGCCGTCAGGGTTCAGGACGAACAGCTTGCCTTCCCCGGAGCCAACATAGATGTTGCCGTCGCCGGCGATCGCCGGCGATGAGCGAATCGGCTCGCGCGTATCGAACGCCCATTGGACGCTGCCGTCCTGTGGGTGCAGCGCATAGATGGTGCCGTCGGCACCGGGCTGGATGATCGTGCCGTCCGGCGCCTCGGCGGCGCTGGCATACACATGGTCGCGCAATGATCGCTGCCAGAGCGCGCGCCCGTTCGCCGGATCATATGCCCGCACGACGCCGTCGAAGGCGCCGACCACAGCTCTGCGCGTGGCGCCCACCGTGGTCAGCAGCGGACTGGCGACGACCGAGCCGTGTGCCCGAGCGCTCCAGCGGCGCTCACCGGTGATCGCGTCGAGCCCGAAGGTATTGCGCAGGAACGCGAAGTTGTTGCCGATCAGCAGCGTGTTGGTCGCCAGCTCGAGGGCCGGCAGCGACCAGGTTTGATCGCGCGTGCCGAAACACCACACGCGCTCGCCGTGGACGCGACCAACCGCGTACGTGCAGAAGTTGTCATTGGGCGCGTAGAGGAGGCCGTCGGCGCCAATGGCAACGTTGCCTTCGAACCAGCGGATGAACGCATGGTTGGTCGATGGGTCATCCGCAAGGAACGCCCACTGCATTGCTCCGGTGTTGCGATCGAGGGCATAGAGCCGTCCATCACCCGACCCGAAGATTACGCGGCCCTGGTCGTCGAGGAGAGCCGCCGAGTCGATGATCTCGCCGGTGAGGAATTTCCAGCGTAGGTGGCCCTCACGGTCTAGGGCATAGAAGTAGTGATCGCCCGATCCGATGTACACCGTACCGTCGCCGTCGATCACCGGCGAGCTGAATATCCCCTTGCCGGTTTGAAAGACCCATGGAGCGCGCCCGGAGTCGGCCGGGACGATCGGACTGCGGCCGCTTTGTTGAGCATCACGACGGAACTTCGGCCATGGGCTGGAAGGATCAAGTGGTACGCCATACGCGAAACGCGGCGTGTGAACCACTGATGGCTCCGCCGCGGTGCACGGCAGGGGCCTCGATGCAACGTGGAAGAGGAGGAGTGTCGCGACCGCCGGTAGGTGGCCCGGGATCTTCGCCCGTCGATTCATCATTCCTCCAAGCCGGCACCTCTACACTTGGCAGCCGGCGTTGCTCAAGAGATCCCATGCGTGCGATGGGCGACGTCCCAGCTTCGGGAAAATCAATCGGCCTTCATCGATTCGACCACAGATGGCGCGGACTCGCGAACGGGGCATGCCCATTGCTCATTCCGCTGACCGTGCGTACCCCATTTGACGACATGGTTCAGTGCCTACGAGCCGCGGGGATCAGCCGCCGGGAGCTGCTCCGTCTCATGGCGATCGGCGCTGCAGCCGGCGGCGCCGCGGCGGTATTCCCGAAACACCTGGTGCGCGCCGCTTCACCGCCAAACCTGACACTGCCAGCGTACGGCTTCCTCACCAGCGACGAGCTGGCCATCCTCGACGCGGCTACGGCGCATATCGTTCCGACCGACAGTCAGCCCGGCGCGCACGAGTGCGGTGTCATCGATTACATCCAGAACATGCTCAGCTTCATGCCCGGAAGTGACGCGAACTGCGATCATCACGTCACCGCCGCGGACCTTACGGCAACCGTCCTTAGCACGCACGGCACGAACACCGCTTGTCCGAGCGGCGGCGACATCGACGGGAGCGGCGTGGTCGACGCCGTCGACGTCGTGACTGCCGAGGCGGCGGTGTTCAACGCCAAACCCGTCTACGGTGGCGGGCCGTTCAGCGACCGCCAGCCGCAATCGCACTTCCCCACCGGCAACACCGGCTGCACTCTTTGCCATGGGGCGCCGGCGCAGACCGGAGCTCCCTTGTTGCTCGCCGCACGGTCGGCCAAGGTCGACAACTATCCGCCGAACCTCTTCACGGAGTACCTGCCACTGCCGCGCCTGCGTGCACTCAGTTGGAAGGTTCGCATCCTTGGTGCCGCCGCCGTACCCGAGGTCAGCAACAATCCGCTGGCAACCGATCCGAAATCCGAGGTCGACTTGCGACGCCGCTACCGCGACGGGTTGGCAGCGCTCGACAGCATCAGCCAGCGCAAGTTCGGCAAGCCTCTCGTACAATTGACCGCCGCCCAGCAAACCACCGTCATGGACCAGGCCGACCAGCTGTTTGTCCAACTGCTGACCGCCCACACCGTCGAGGGCATGCTCTGCGCCCCCGAGTATGGCGGCAACCGCGACCGCCTGGGCTGGCAGCTCGTCGGCTTCGATGGCGACAGTCAGCCGGAGGGCTACGTGGTCTACGATCCGAGCGTGCCCGGCAACTATCGCGAGCGCCCGGACAAGCCGAATTCGGGACCGAATCCGGACGAGGACTGCCGCGGCTTCAGCAAGCAAATGAATGGTTTCCTCACGCTGATCGCCAGCAACGACATGGTGCAACCCGGAAAGAAGTTCAGCAATCCGTACTGCTTCGACGTGCCGGCGACATGAGCTTCCCATCCAACACTCCCGGCATGCTGGGCAACACTGACCTGACGCGCTTCGACGCGTTGATCATCGGCAGCGGTGCCGGTGGCTCGGCAGCGGCATATGCGCTGGCGACGGCGGGACAGAAGGTGCTGGTCCTCGAGGCCGGTGACAATCACTTCCCCGGTCTCGACGCCTACGACGATCGCGGCGGCATTCCGTGGCCGCTGTACAGCAACGACGAAATCAAGCTGAGCTTGCGCCGTTTTGCCTTTCAAGATCCCCTCGTCGAGCCGCGCACCTTTCGGCAGACCGAAAACGATGTGGCGTACACCGACCCCGACGTGAACGTCATGACCCGTAACGTCGGCGGTGCGGCAGTGATCTCCAGCGTGAGCTACCCGCGTTTCACGGCGGTCGATTTCCGCATGGCGTCGGCGCTCCAAGCGGCGGGACACTTGTCACAGTACTCGAATACCGGCTTTGCCGACTGGCCGCTCACCTATGACGAGCTCGAGCCATTTTACGCCGAGACCGATGTACTGTCGGGCATCGCCGGGATCGACCCACCGGCGGAGGGCTCCGACCCGTTTCAGTCGTACCGCAGCAAGCCGTTCCCCTTGCCGCCGCAGCCGGTCATGTACGTGGCGCGGATCCTCGCCAATGGGGCCAAACAGCTTGGCTATCATCCCTTCAATTATCCGTCGGCGATCATCACCGCTCCCTATACTGCCGACCCGCGGCCGACGTGCGTGAGCTGCGGGCTGTGCACCAACTATGGCTGTCCGCGCAACGCCAAGGGCTCGCCCGCCGTCACGACGCTGCGGCGCGCTTTGCTCACCGGCAACTGCCAGCTGCGCTACAACGCTTTTGCGACGCGGATGATGGTCGACGGCGCGGGGCGACGCGTGACCGGAGTGGAGTACGTCGACAACGACGGACAGCGCCAGACGGTGACCGCGGATAGAGTCATTCTGGCTGCCAGTGCCATCGAGAGTGCACGGCTCTGTTTGCTTTCGGATCCGAGTGGACCCGGCATCGGCAATTCGAGCGGCCTGGTGGGACGACACCTGACCTTCCACTTGGAGAACATCGCCGTCGGCATCTACAAGCAACGCGTGCACGGCGAGCGCGGCCGGTCGATCACGATGGGCATGGCCGATTTTCGCGGCATCAACGTCGGCGGCACCGACGTTCTGGCGGACCGGCCCCTGGGTGGCGCGATCGAGATGGGGACGTCGTCGGAACCGATCGTCGCAGCGCGACAGACCTTGCAGCCGGAAGCCATCGGCGCCGCGCGTCTCGCCGGGGTGTCCTTCAAGCAGCTGATCGCCGAGAGCCCGTTCAGCGGGCACATCGCGATATTGCTCATGCACGCCGAAGACGCGCCCCAGGCAACCAACCGCATCGATCTCGACCCGACGGTGCGCGACGTGTTCGGTCTCCCGGTACCGCGAGTGACCTATAGGAGCCACGCCTTCGAATTGGACGCCGTGAACTATTACAAGCCGCTGATGCTGCAGATCCACGAGAAGGCCGGAGCGGCGTACGGTTTCTTCCAACCCTTCGACCCGGCGGTGCCGTCGCAGTCGCGCCACATCATGGGTGGCCTGCGCATGGGCAGCGATCCGCGCACGTCGGTCTGCGATCGTTGGGGCAAGTTTCACGACCTCGACAACCTCTACTGCGTTGACGGCGCCGTGTTCCCCACCGGCTCCGGGTACAACCCAACGCCGACGATCATCGCCATGGCCTTGCGAACCGCGGGCGCCATCGTTTCGCCCGGCGCGCCCGAGCGCACGTTGCGTTTCGCGCGCTGAGGCCTGCGGCCGGCGTCTCCCAGCGGGAGAGGGAACCCTCTTGCCCCCTCGCCTTTTGGGAGGGCTGGGGTGAGCACCGTGAAGTATTCGGCGAACTTTTGAGACGGGACACTAGAAGAGAACAAATCAGTTGCTATCGTGAGCAGCGGTAAACGGAGGTATGCATGACTACGACCGGGATCGACTTCACCGCGCTGAGTCTGCGCGATGCGCTGGACCTTGGGATCCTCATCGAGGAGGAAGCGGCGGAGCGCTACCGAGAATTGGCGTCGCAGATGCAGCTGCACCATACGGCCGAGGCCGCTGCATTTTTCCGTTTCATGGTCGGCAACGAGGAAGCGCATCGCGCGCAACTGGCGGGGCAGCGCAGCACCCTCTTCGGAAATGAGCCCGCCACGGTGACCCGCGCCATGCTGTGGGACGTTGAAGCCCCCGAGTACGACGAGGTGCGCGCATCGATGACGCAGCGCCAGGCCTTGGAGGTAGCGCGGCGGAGTGAGGAGAAGGCATTCGAGTTCTTCGTGACCGCGTTGCCGTCCGTGAGCGATCCCAAAGTCAAGCGGCTGCTCGAGGACTTGCGCGACGAAGAAGTTGAGCACAAGCGGCTGCTCGACGTCCAGCTGGCCAAGCTGCCGCCCGATCCGGATGTGGATCCGAGCGACTACGAAGACGAGCCGGTGGCACAATAGGGGCCTGCGGCCGGCGTCTTTTCTACGCGACCGCTCCCCGTTGGGTCGCTATG
>CAZTDK010000066.1:0-14937 GCA_964611965.1 uncultured Binatia bacterium (SeqCode)
TGTATTTCCAGCAATGCTCGATTGCCGGGGATTGTCGCGATCTCAGCCTCATGGCCGCGACGCTGGCCAATGGCGGGGTCAACCCACGCACCGCGCAGCGCGCCGTGCGCCGTGATGTGGTCGACAGCATGCTGAGCGTGATGACAACGTGCGGTATGTACGACTACGCCGGCGAATGGGTCTATTGGGTCGGCATGCCCGCGAAGAGCGGCGTCGCCGGGGGCGTGCTCGCCGTTTTGCCGGGGCAACTCGGCATCGGGGTGTTCTCGCCGCGTCTCGACTCACGCGGCAACAGTGTCCGCGGCGTCGCCGTGTGCAAGGAGCTGTCGCGCCAGTTCGATCTGCACTTTCTCGGTGCGCCGCGCTCGTCGCGTTCAGTCATTCGCGCCCAGCACAGCCTGGCGGAGATCAGCTCGAAGCGTCTGCGCAGCGAAGCGGAACGGCAAGTCCTCGATCGTATCGGTCACCACGCCCGCGTCTATGACCTGCAAGGCGACCTGGTGTTCTCGGCACTGGAACTCGTGGTGCGGACGCTTGTCGAAGACAGTGCCAGTATCGACTTCGCCCTGGTCGACTTTAAGCGCGTCGCGCATGTGGACGCGCGCGCCGCGTCGATGTTCCTGCCGCTGCTCGTCGAGCTTGGCGCGCGCGCCAAGCACCTGCTGCTGGTCAATGCACAGAACCACCATGTCTTTCTCCGCGCCCTTGAAGAGGGACTGGCCGCTGGTGAACGCTGGGGGCGCATGACCGCGTTTGCCGATCTCGATCTGGCGCTGGAGTGGTGTGAGAATCGCTTGATTGCCGCGCACAGCCCGCAGCTGTCGGAGCGCACGGTCACCCTGGCCGAGCATAACGCTTGCGGGGGACTGTCCGCAGCCGCGGTTGCCCGGCTGGAGTCGCTCTTGGAGCGCCGCACCTTCGATCCGGGCGAGCTGATCATTCGCAAGGGCGATCGTGGCGACGCCTTCTATCTGTTGATGCGCGGGCAGGTCAGTGTCACCGTGGCGCTTCCCGACGGCCAGAAGCGGCGCTTGTCGACCTACTCGCCGGGAATGGCATTCGGCGAGCTCGCGGTCATCGACCGCTCGGAACGCACCGCCGATGTCTACGCTGACACCCCGGTGGAGTGCTGTGTGCTGTCGGCGTCCGCCTTCGAGCAGCTGGGTGCGTCGCAGCCCGCGGTCAAGGTGCGGCTCCTCGAGAACCTGTTGCGTCAGGTGTCGCGCACGGTCGGCCGCCTCAATCAGGAGGTGTGGGCACTGTCACGGTGAGGGAGGACAAGTAAGGCGTGAGAAGTAAGGAGTAAGGGGTCAGGGGTTGGGAGACCGCTTACTCCTTACGCCTTACTCTCCTGGGGCCGCTTGCCCCTCGATGGGAGTCCGTGTTACTCGCGTCGCGTTCGGGTGATGCAACGGAGGCGCGCGTTGAGATTGACACGGTTCATCATTGTGCTCGCGGGGTTCGCGGCCTGCTGGCTCAGTAAAGGCGCGGCTCCTGCCGGTGCTGACGTCCCGCCCGAGTCGGTTGGCCAGGTCGCGCAGCTGCCGCAGCCACCGCACGCGCATTGGGGGTGGGTGAGCGACCTGATCCTCGAACGGGTCGCACTGATCGACCTCGACAGCGGCCGCTTTCTTGGGATGATCAATGGGGGATACGGCACCATCGGCCCACTGTTCCCGTCGCGGCGCTCCGAGATCTACGTTCCCGCCACCTACTACTCGCGTCGCAGCCACGGCGAGCGCACCGACACCGTGGAGATCTACGACGCCGCCAAGCTGTCGCTGCTCGGCGAGGTGGTCATCCCGCCGCGCCGGGCGACCAATGCGGTGGCCTTCGGCCATTCCGCGTTGTCGGATGACGACCGCTTTGTTGCTGTTTTCAACTGGACGACGGGTACCTCATGGAGCATCGTTGACGTCGAACACCGCACCTTCACCGCCGAGGTGCTGACGCCGGGCTGCAGCCTGGTTTACGCCGCGGGTGCGCGTCGTTTCTTTTCGATCTGCGGCGACGGTTCGCTGTTCGTCGTGACCCTCGACGACGACGGCCATGAGGTGAGCCAAACACGCACCCAGCCATTCTTCGATCCGCGCCGGGATCCGGTCACGGAGAAGGCCGTCCGCTACGGCAATCTGTGGCTGTTTGTCTCGTTTGAGGGCCAGCTGCATGCGGTTGACGTGTCCGCCGCGGAGATTCGTTTTCCGGAGCCATGGGCGCTGATCAGTGATGCGGACCGTGCCGCATCGTGGCGTATCGGTGGGATACAGCATCTCGCGGTGCATCAGCGCAGCGGGCGCCTGTACTCCCTCGTCCACCGCGGCGGTGCTGATTCCCACAAGGATGCCGGGGAGGAAGTCTGGGTATACGACCTGGCGGCCCGACAACGGGTACAGCGCGTGAAGCTCCGCAGCCCGGGCCTCACCATCTACGGATTTCCGATCGAGTTCGGCAAGACGTGGGCCTGGCCCTTCAGTCGAATGTCCGATTGGATGCTCAATACCTTCGCTCCCGCCTACGTGAGCGCCATCGAGGTGACCCAGGATGATGCGGCGCTGCTGTTCACCGTCTCGCAGTTCAGCGGCTCCGTGGGCGTGTACGATGCGATGAGCGGCAGCTTCCTGCGGCGCGTCGGGCCGACCGGATGGACGAGTGATACTCTCGTGGCACCCTGGGGTGGCGGACGATGAATGATGAGTGATGAGATTATGGGCCTGGTAGCTTTCATCCTTCATCCCTCATTCCTCATCCACTTCTCTATCGATCCGGCCGTGGGGATCATGCTGCGGGGTGCGCTATCGCTGCTGCTTGCGTCGGCGGCGGCGCACAAGCTGCGCGACATTGCCGGCTTTCGTGCGGCGCTGGCGCGCTACGAGTTGTTGCCGACGGCGTGGATCGGAGCGTGCACGGTCGGGGTGATTGCCATGGAGGTCGGTGTGGCTGCCGGGTTGTGGCTCCCCGGGATTGCGGCAACCAGCGGACTCGCCGCTGCCGGCCTCTTTGGGGTGTACGCCGGAGCCATCGTCATCAATCTGGTGCGTGGCCGCCATGACATCGACTGCGGCTGCGCCGGCGTCGCGGGCGGACAGCCGCTGAGCGGCGGGGTGGTGATCCGCAACGGTGTGCTCGTGATCGTCGCGGTGGTGATCACCTTTCCGCAGTCCTCACGACCACTGACCTGGCTGGACGCGATTACCATCAGTGCCGGCGTGTCGACCCTCGCCTTGCTTTATGCGGCCGCCGATGGCCTGCTCGCCAGCGGTTCAAGGATCGCCGCGTTGGCTACGCATCACCGGCGGTTGTTCGCATTTCCCCACGGGGGCCACCGTGCTTGAAGCGTTGCTGATCTCCACCATCGTTCTGTGGCTGGTGGTGCTGATACTCGCGGCCGTGGTGGTGGCATTGGTGCGTCAGATCGGCGTGCTGCACGAGCGCGTCGCGCCGGCGGGTGCGCTGGCGCCGCGTGAAGGCCCGCGCGTCGGCGTCGCGGCGCCGCGCTTCGAGCTTTCAACCTGGTCGGGTATCCCGTGTCCGATCGGTCGCCCGGATCCCGAACGGCAGCCGACGCTGCTGGTCTTCGTCTCGCCGACTTGTCCGGTGTGCAAAACGCTGCTGCCGATTCTCGACTCGGTGATCCGCGGCGAGGCGCGTCGCGCCCGGCTGGTGCTCGCCAGCGATGGGGCGCGCGAGGAGCACACCGCCTTTGTCGCGGCGCACGGCCTGGCCGAACGCGACTATGTCTTGTCAACGGCGCTGGGGCTAGCGTACCAGGTGGGCAAGTTGCCGCACGCGGTCCTCATCGACGGCGACGGGATCTTACGCGCGAAGGGATTGGTAAACACCCGCGAGCACGTCGAGAGCCTGTTCGAAGCGTTGGAGCGCGGAGTCGGTTCGGTACAGGAGTATTTGCACCGTGAGGCAGGAGCGCGGCATGTCGCGTAGGGCCTGCGGCGAGCGTCCTTATCTATGGATCGCTCCGTGTTGGGTCGCTGCGAGCTGCCGAGGTCGATAGGTTTCTAGGAGGAACGAAAAGATGCACACCATCGATCGCTGGTTCACGCGGCTGGCGCGGCAGGTAGCGCGGCACAGCTCGCGGCGCGGCTTTCTGGCGCAGCTCGCGGCCATCATCGTCGGTGGCGCCGCCGTGCCGTTGCTGCCGGTGGCGCGTGCGCACGGCGCAACGCGGATGCCGGCGCCGGGGGAACCGGACCCGGCGACACCGCCCGGGGACCCCGGGGATTGCAACTACTGGCGGCACTGCGCCATCGACGGCTTCCTGTGCGATTGCTGCGGTGGCTCGCAGCTTGCCTGTCCGCCGGGGACCGAGATGTCGCCGGTCACCTGGATCGGCACTTGCCGCAATCCAGCTGACGGCAAAGACTATATCATCTCGTACAACGACTGCTGCGGAAAGCACGTCTGCGGCCTGTGTTTTTGTCACCGCAACGAAGGCGACAAGCCGATCTACTTTTCGAACCGCGCCAACGACATCAACTGGTGCTACGGGACCGCTAGCGTGGTGTACAACTGCTCGACGGCGATCGTCCTCGGCGTGGCGACTGAGAAATGAGCGGGCGATGGCTGCGCCGCTGGTGGCAGGTGGCACCTAGCACGTGGGCAAGCGAGCCAGCGATCACCAGCTACATGCCACGCGCCACGTGCTATCTGCAGGCGGTTGCAGTCCTCGTGCTGCTCGCCGCGATGGCCCGTGCCGATCCGCGCACCGACTACATGCTGAACTGCCGCGGCTGCCATGGGCCGGACGGCAGCGGCATTGCCGAAGGGGCGCCGTCGTTTCGCGATGCCGTCGCGAAGTTCTTGTGGGTGCCGGGCGGCCGAGAGTATCTCGTGCGTGTGCCGGGGACGGCGCAATCGGAGCTCAGCGACGCGCGCACGGCGGCGCTGCTCAATTGGATACTGCGCGAGTTCAGTCCCAACGAAGTGCCCGCGGACTTCGTGCCCTACTCGGAAGCGGAGGTCGCGCGCTTGCGTCATGTGCCGCTCACGGATGTCGTGAGCGTGCGCCGCGCGCTGACTGAGGCGATCGCGGCACGTGCGGGGGCATCGTCAGCGCGTTGATCTCCTGGAGCCACCTGACGGCCCTCACCCTAACCCTCTGCCATGCCGGAAGTGGCAATGGCGAGGGGAGCTGATTTTCCATCGTCTTCGGAGGAGTTCAGCTCACGGGTATCCCCGCGGAACGGATGCGCAGGAGAGGAGATAGCCTGGTGAACGTAAGTCAGCAAAATCGGGTGTCCTCGCCCGCGCGTCCTTCAGCGCGGGAGAGGGGAGGGTGAGGGTGCATGTTGCGGTGCAGCAAGCACGAGCGCGCGCACGCTCCTACGCTACGGTGCCTGCCGGAAATCGCTCTTGCAGCCGCGGGCCGTACAGGCGCAGGCAGTTGCCCGCGAGGATCTTCGCCAGATGGGCGCGCTCGTAGTTGCGCGTCTGCGCGACGTTCTTCACACAGTCCCGCAGCACACCGTCCCAGTGCCCGTAGTCGGCGCTGAAGCAGGCAAGGGTTTCGCCCAGGTCGCCGAGGGCGTCGCGCAAGTACGCCGGTGCCGGATCGTCCGATTCGAAGCTGGTGAAGACCTGTCCGCGGCGGAAGAAGTCGGTGGGGTCGTGGGTGAGGCTGCGATGCTCGAAAATGTAATCGTCGATATCCGTGGCGCGCGGCTCGCGTTCCATGTGTGTCAGCAGGTCGTACATGGCGCGCGCCTTTCCGAAAAGGTTGAGCTTGCCGTCCTTGCCGGCGCGTTCGCGTAGCAGTTCTTTGGTGAACTCGGTCATCGAGATCTTGATATCCGGCTCGAAGTCGCGGATGCGCTTCTCCCAGTGCTCGTGAAACGCATGGATCAAGTCGGGCAACCAGCCGCACCCGGCCTCCAGGAAGCCCATGCGTAGCGTGGGAAAGCGGTCGAACACACCTTCGAAGACGCAGCTGGCCAGGGCCATCTGCATCTGATTTCGATGGCCGAAGATATGCGACAAGATGAAGGTATCGACCTGCTCGGAAATGCCGCCGGGGAGATACACGCCGGGTGAGCCATGGACCCCAACCGCGACGTTGAGCTCCTGCGCCTTCCGCAGCACGGGGGTGAAGTCCGGATGACTGATGTGTTTGGGAAGACGAATGTGCGGGAAAGCCTCCGGCGCGGCCGGATGCGGTACCGGCAGGCTGGGCGGCGCGTGCACGCCGATCATGCCGAGCGTCTCGATGCAGCGTTCCACCTCGCGGGCCGCCTCGTCGACGTCGGCAAGCGCGATGAACCCGACCGGGAACAAGCGCTGGGCATAGGCGCGGCAGTCGTCGGCGATGTAGGTGTTGTAGGCCCGCATGCAGGCGACCGCGAGGTCGCGGTCGATGATGCCCTCGAAGCTGAGTGTCATCGAGCCGTACAGCACCTGGCCGTCGATGCCCTCGCGGTCCATGTGCTCCAGCCGAATGCGGTTGAAGACCCCGCCGATGGCTGTCTCCGGATGCATGGCGCAGTACGCCCCCTTGCCGGGACCGTCGGGTTGCGGGAACGGGCGCTCGAGGTCGTTCTGGCCGGTGCGTGGGTTGAAATCGCGGATCACCAGACGCTGCTGGCCATAGCGATCGGTGCGCGAGAGCAATCGGTCGCGGTACGGTGCCTCCAGGTAGTCGAAGAACACTACCGGGTTCTCCATCTTATGTGAATCGGCGTCGATGACCAGTAGACCGTCGTGCATCGGAGTCCTTTCATGAACGAGCGCGCCGATGCTAGGCGATCCGTGCCGCGCCGGTCAACGGGAGCGCCGGGCACGATGGCAACAGGCAGTGCTCTGAGAGCAGGGCATGCGGTTCGGAATCGTACGTCGGCCGACGGTGCCGCGTCACGGTTTCGGCAGAGTCGGTGCTGTCACGGCTTCCGCTCTGCGACGCGATCGGTGACCAAACGCGGCAAATAAATTGCATTGCTTAATCAGGCGATTCAGGCGACCATCGAAAAAAAATGGCCATGTCCCAACCACGTCCATTATCGCAGCCGGGAGCGGATTTGCGGCCGGTGCTCATTTACGATGGCGATTGTCGCTTCTGCGTCGAGCAGGTGAGCCGCTTGGAGCGGTTGGTGAACGGCGCCGTGCGCATGCAGTCGTTCCGCGATCCGGGCGTGCTCAAACGCCATCCGGAGCTGACGCGGGCGCAGTGCGAGCGCGCGATCCAGTTGGTGGAGCCGGGCGGCCGGAGCCATAGCGGTGCGGAAGCCATCGCGACGACGCTCGGGCTACGCCCGGTGCTGGCGCCGCTTGCGTGGCTGTATTACCTGCCAGGCATTCGTCAGATCGCCGACTGGGGGTATCGTCTCGTGGCGCGCAACCGTTTCGACTCGGACCGCGACATTTGCATCCACGATGCCTGCCGCCAGCACCGGTTGTGAGCGCGTACCCGGCCGGGCACACGTTCGCAACCTGTTTCTACGACTGCTCGGCGCCATCTTTCTCGTCGCCTTCCTGTCACTGCTGTCCCAAGTGACGCTGCTGTTCGGCAGCCAGGGACTGTTGCCGGCGCAGCCCTATCTTGCCGCGCTGCGCGCCACCCACCGGCTGCTCGATGCCCCGACGGTGTTCTGGATCGACTGCAGCGATACGACGTTGCGAGTCGCCGCTCTGGCCGGCGCGCTGTTGAGCTTGGGCCTGATTTTCAATCGCGCGCCGCGCTACTGCCTGCTCGCGTTGTGGGCCCTCTACCTGTCGTTCGTCAGCATCGGTCAAGATTTTCTCTCCTTTCAATGGGACAATCTGCTCTTGGAGAGCGCCTTTTTCGCGCTCTTCGTGACGCCATCCGGCTGGCGCCCGGACAATCCGCCCTCGCCGGCGCCCTTCGCGATCTTTCTCATGCAGTGGCTGGTCTTTCGTCTGCATTTCGAGTCCGGCGCGGCGAAGCTGCTCAGCGGTGATCCGACGTGGCGCAACCTGACGGCGATGGTGAGCTACTACGAGACGGCGCCGCTCCCAACGTGGGTGGGATGGTACGTCCACCAGCTGCCGTTGTGGGCGCACAAGGGCTGCGCCGGGTTCACCTTCGTGGTCGAGTTGGTGCTGCCGTTCTTCATGTGGGGGCCCCGCCGCCTGCGTCTGCCGGCGTTCCTGCTGATGATCGCCATGCAGCTGAGTGTCGTGCTCACGGCCAACTATGGCTTCTTCAACTACCTGAGCATGGCGCTGTGCTTGTTCGTCCTCGACGACGGCCACCTGGAGTGGCTGGCGGAACGCGTTGGTCATCGTTTACGTCCCGCGCCGCCGCGCCGCCGCAGACTGCTGTCGGAGGCTGCCGGTGCGCTGCTGCTGATCGCCATGGTGCCGCTGTCGGTCGTGCCGTTTCTCCCGTTCTTGAATGGGGCGGCCTATCGCGAAACGTTGCCGGTGCGGCGCGTGCTCAACGCCTGCCGCTCGCTCAATGCCTACCACCTGTTCGCCAGCATGACCCTCATGCGGCGCGAACCGGTCATCGAGGGATCCAATGACGGTGAGCATTGGGAGGCGTACGAGCTGCGCTACAAACCTGGTGATCCGGTTCGGGCGCCTCCATTTGTCGCGCCGCACCAACCGCGCGTTGACTTCCAGCTGTGGTTCCTGCTGTTAAGCGGCCGCGGCTCGGCGCCGTACGTCGACACGTTGCTGACCCGGCTCCTCGAGACGCCCGCCGTCGTGGCGCCGCTGTTCGCGCGTAATCCGTTTCCGCAGCGCCCGCCGAGATTCGTTCGCCTCGCGGTGTATCGATATCGCTTCACGGATGCGGCGACCCGTCACACGACGGGAGCCTGGTGGTCGCGCGAGTTGCTCGGGCATACGCAGCCACGTACCGCTTCCGGAGCCGGAGTAGGCTGAACGGGGGCGCGACCTGAGACCGGCAGATTGCGGCCGGCCGGCCGAAACCGAACCAGCGGCTGTTTTCCCGTTTGTCAAACGACGCGCGTCGGAGTACATCGCCGTCGAGAGAACCGTGGCGGATACGACCCCGAGGATACTCACTGCATCCATGACCGCGTACCCATGACCATGACCACGCCGTTGCGCGCTTTGCTGGTTGAGGACATTGAAGACGAGGCACTGCGCTGGCTGCGTGAGCTGGCGGCCGGCGGCTACGCGGTTGTATGGCAGCGGGTCGATACCCCGGGGGCGATGGCCGATGCGCTCAGGAAGGAGACCTGGGACGTTGTACTCTGCGACGGTGTCTCGCCTCGGTTTGATGCTGCGGCGGCGCTGCAGCTCCTGCGTTCCATGGAACAGACGGTCCCGGCGCTGATCATCTCCGGTGAGCCCGGCGAGTCGCGTGCGGTGGCGGCCATCAAAGGAGGGGCGCAAAACTACCTCCTCAAAGAGCAGCTGCAGCGCCTGGTGCCGGCCGTCCAGCAGGCCCTGCATGACGCGGCGGAATGCCGCGCGCACCCAGCGGCGGACCCCGACAGCGATGCCGCTGCCTACCGCGCCCTACGCGAGGAAGGGCAGGTGTCGGCTGCTTTGGCGCGGGTCGGACAGGAGTTGATCCAATCACTCGACTGGCCGGTCCTCCTGGAACGGCTTGGGCGTTTGACCGTGGAAGCGTTGGCCTGTGATTGCAGCCACACGCTGCTCTGGGAACCTGCGGCGCACGCCTATGCGATGACCGCCGGCTACGGCGACAGCGCCGAGCAGTGGGAGTCGATGCGCGTCCTCAAGGTTCCGCGATCCGCGATCAGCGGGTTGATAGCCCGCTTGGAGCGCGACGAGGTTGTGCCGTTGATATTGAGCGAATCGGAAGATCTCCTGCCGGCGAGCTTATCGCGCCAGTACGGCATTACCGTCAGTCTCTATGGCGCCTTGCGTCAGAAAGGCGAGCTGATCGGCATTCACGCCGCCGGCTACCGGGGCCGCGCTGCGCCGTTCGGCACGCAGCAGATGGACATCATGCGCGGGATCGCGCAGCTGGCGTCGCTTGCGTTGGAGCACGCCAGGGTGCTGGAAGAGCTTGGGCGCGCGAATCGGCTGAAGTACGATTTTGTCGCCACGATGTCGCACGAGTTGCGCACTCCGCTCAACGTGATCATGGGTTATAGCGATCTCTTGCTCGAAGGCACGTTCGGGACGCTGGTGCCGGATCAAAGCGACGCGGTGCGCCGCGTGGCGCGGAGCGGACGTCAGCTCCTGGAACTCATCAATACGACCCTCGACCTTGGCCGTTTGGATGCTGGCCGGCTGGAGTTGCAGCTGCGCGACGTGCGACTTGCCGACTTCGTGCGCGAGGTTGACGCCGAGACTCACGACCTCCAACAAAAGCCAGGAGTGCGCTTCGAGTGGCAGCTGCCGTCGCGGCTCCCGGTTCTGGCGACGGATCCCTTGAAGCTGAAGGTGGTGATCAAGAACCTCATCGACAACGCCATGAAGTTTACCGAGGCCGGTGGTGTCAGCGTCGGCATCAGGGCACGCGAACGTGGCGTCGAGTTTGCGGTCAGTGACACTGGGATTGGCATCTCTCCCGAGGTGCGGCTGATCATCTTCGAGCCGTTTCGGCAGGCGGACAGCTCGACGACGCGCCGCTACGGTGGCGTCGGGCTCGGCCTTTATATCGTGCATCGCCTCGTCGATCTGCTGGGTGGAACACTCGCCGTCGATTCGGAGGTGGGGCGCGGGTCGACCTTTCGCGTCTGGCTGCCGAGCGGCCGGCGGAGCGCGTCACCAGCCGCGTGAGGCCGCCGCCGAACGCTTGCGCTCCGCAGCACCAGCTCCTACAAACACGTCTGGCGTCCGGCGACTTTGTGGGAAAGGATCACCTATGTCGATGCAGCGAATGGACTTTGGAATCTTTCTCGCCCCGTTTCACCCGGTGAACGAGAACCCAACGCTTTCGTTGCAGCGTGACTTCGAGTTGATCGAATGGCTCGATCGGCTCGGATACGACGAGGCATGGATCGGCGAGCACCATTCGGCGGGCTATGAGATCATCGCGTCGCCCGAGGTCTTCATCGCCGCGGCGGCGGAACGGACGCGGCACATCAAGCTGGGCACCGGCGTGTCGTCCGTGCCGTATCACCATCCGCTCATGCTGGCGGACCGCATCATGCAGCTGGATCATCAGACGCGCGGCCGCGTTCTCTTCGGCGTCGGGCCGGGCGCATTGCCGTCGGATGCGTTCATGATGGGGATCGACGTGCAGCGCCAGCGCGACATGCTGGATGAGGCGCTCGCTGCATTGGTGCCGCTGCTGCGCGGCGAGACGGTGACCATGGAGACCGACTGGTTCAAGCTGCGTGAGGCGCGCCTGCAGCTGCGGTCGTTCACACGGCCGCACGTTGAGATCGCGGTGGCTTCGCAGGTGTCACCCGCCGGCGCGCGTGCCGCCGGGAAATACGGCCTCAGCTTGCTGTCGATCGGCGCCACCAGCACCGGTGGATTCAATGCGCTGGCACAAAACTGGGGGATTTGCGAAGGCCAGGCTGCGGAGTATGGACAGGTCGCCGATCGCAACCGCTGGCGGCTGGTCGGCCCAATGCACATCGCAGAGACCCGCGAGCAGGCGCGTGAGAACGTCAAGTTCGGTCTCGGTGCATGGCTCGATTATTTTCGCCGCGTCGCCGCCTTGCCGCTGGCACCGGAAGGGCCGATCGAGGATGCCGTCGACGCGATGAACAACAGTGGGTTTGCGGTCATCGGCACCGTCGAAGACGCGGTCGCCCAGCTCGAACGTCTGCAGACGCAGTCGGGAGGCTTTGGCTGCTTCCTACAGATGGCGCACGAGTGGGCCGACCGCGAGGCGACACGCAAGAGCTACGAGCTCATTGCCCGTTACGTGATGCCGCACTTCCAGGGGGCACGTGAGGGAATGGTCGTGTCGCGTGATTGGGCCGCCGAGAACCGCGGCACGTTCATCGGTGCAACCTTGCAAGCCATCATGACTCAGATTTCGCGCCACGCCGAAGAGCAAGAGCAGAAGACGCGCAAAGCGAGCTGAGCGCGGCGGTGTTGTTTCTCCACTCAGCCCAAGCTCAGCGTTCATTGGTCAGTGCGGCGATCAGCTTCACCGAACGCAGCGGCCGCGGCAGATGTAAGGCTAACAGATGTCCGAGGAGCATCGCCGCCTCGGCGGCGATGCCGGCGGAGAAGCGGTGTCGGCGGGCGTCACCCAGTGTCACGATTTTCAGGCTGCTCAGAGCCGCCAGCGTCTGCCCCGCTACCGACACCAGCCGTTGATCCGGGCGGCGGCAGGCTGCGCAAATGATGCTGCCTTGCACGGTATCCAGGAAGGTGCCCTGCGCCGAGAGCACCGATTGCTGACAACGCACGCAGCTCGCGAGCAGCGGATCGTAGCCTGCATGGTGCAACAACCGCAGCTCGAACACCCGCAAAAAGGCCGACGTGGCGGCGCCGCGTGTGAGCTCATCTAAGGCTTCGTGGAGGAGGCGGTAAACGTCAGGAACCGGGTGCGCCTCTTCGGTCAACTGATCGACCAATTCAAGCAGGTAGCTGCCGTAGGCGAACTTGTTGGGCTCCGCCAACGCACCGCTGGCTTGCAGCAGGTCGCAGCTCTCCATGAATACCAAGCTGGCGCCCGGACGCACGCGAAAGTGCACCCGTACACGGGTGAACGGATCGAGGCAGTTGGCGAATCGCCGCCGTGAGTTCTTGGCCCCTTTGGCAATCCCCGTCAGCTTGCCCGCGTCTTCCGTGAGGAAGGTGACGATCTTGTCCGATTCCCCATAGGCCCGCGCCCGCAGGATGATCGCCTCGCTTGTCTGTGACGGACCCATCGCCGCGAGGAAAACACTCCGTCACAATCTTGACAAGGGGAAGGGGCGTCACTAGGTTCCCTCCGCTCACACCATAGCGCCGCAAGCTTCCAGGAGGAACATGAGTCAGAAAGACCACAAGGACGAAGAGCTCCGTCTGCCGCCCGAGCAGACCGACGTCGCCGACACCGACGGCGCTCAGTCTCCAGAGATCGACCAACTTCGCGGCCAGCTCCAAGAGCAGTCTGAGGAAGCACGAAAGAACTACGACCTTTTCCTGCGCGAGCGGGCGGAGACCGAGAACTTCAAAAAGCGCATGGTGCGCGAGAAATCCGAGGCGTTGCGCTTTGCCAGCGAGCCACTGGTGCGTGACCTCCTGCCGGTTGTCGATAACCTCGAAAGGGCCGTGGAGCATGCCGATGCCGATGGGAATGGCCAGTCGGTGCTTGAAGGCGTGCGCCTCGTCCTCAAGTCGTTGCTCGACATTCTCGAACGCCATGGGGTGAAAAGGATCGACGCGGTCGGTGAACGATTCGATCCGAGCCGTCATGAGGCGATGGCGCAAGTTGAGTCCGCGGCGTACGCGCCCAACCAGGTGGTTGATCAGCACCATAGCGGCTACCTGTTGCACGACCGCCTCTTGCGGCCAGCTTTGGTCACGGTGAATGGCCGAAAATCGGCTGCGGCCATTGCAAGGGACTCAAACAGTGATTAACCGCTTCCCACGTACGGGAAGGCCCGGAAACTCGTAAAAGGCGGCTCATCGGTTCCCGACGTAAGGAGACAGACAACTATGGCAAAAGTAATCGGCATCGACCTCGGTACGACGAACTCGTGTGTGGCGATCATGGAAGGCGGCGATCCGAAGGTGATCCCGAACTCCGAGGGTGGCCGCACCACGCCATCGGTGGTTGCGTTCACCGAAGCCGGCGAGCGTCTCGTCGGGCAGATCGCGCACCGGCAAGCAATCACCAACCCGGACAACACCATCTCGGCCGTGAAGCGCCTGATGGGCCGGCGCTACGACGACCCTCTGGTGCAGAAGGCCATGAAGGTCCTGCCCTACAAGATCGTCAAGGCCGACAACGGCGATGCTTGGGTAGAAATCCGTGGCAAGAGCTACAGCCCGGCTGAAATCTCTGCCTTCATCTTGCAGAAGATGAAGCAAACGGCCGAAGACTATCTGGGCGAGAAGGTCAGCGAGGCGGTCATCACGGTGCCGGCCTATTTCAATGATAGCCAGCGGCAGGCGACCAAGGATGCCGGCCGCGTTGCCGGATTGAACGTCCTGCGTATCATCAACGAGCCTACCGCGGCTTCACTAGCCTATGGTCTGGATAAGAAGAAGGACGAGAAAATCGCCGTCTTCGACCTTGGCGGCGGTACGTTCGACATCTCGATCCTGGAACTTGGTGAAGGCGTCTTCGAGGTGAAGTCGACGAACGGTGACACCTTTCTCGGCGGCGAGGACTTCGATCAGCGGATCATGGCGTATCTCGCGGAGGAGTTCCTGAAAGATCAAGGCATCGATCTGCGCAAGGATCGCATGGCCTTGCAGCGCCTCAAGGAAGCGGCGGAAAAGGCCAAGTGCGAGCTGTCCACCTCGACCGAGACCGATATCAACCTGCCATTCGTCACCGCCGATCAGTCGGGTCCGAAGCACCTCAACATGAAGCTCACCCGATCCAAGCTCGAAGCCTTGTGCGCCGATCTGCTCGACAAGCTCGACGGGCCGTGCGTCACCGCCATGAAGGACGCCGGCTTGAGCGCCAGCGATATCGATGAAGTCGTGCTCGTTGGTGGTATGACCCGCATGCCGGCCGTGCAGGCCCACGTCCGCAAGCTATTCGGGAAGGAGCCCCACAAGGGTGTCAACCCCGACGAGGTCGTGGCCATCGGTGCCGCCATCCAGGCTGGCGTGCTCAAAGGTGAGGTGAAAGACGTCCTGCTGCTCGACGTGACGCCGCTGTCGCTGGGAATCGAGACGTTGGGTGGCGTCTTCACTAAGCTGATCGAAAAGAACACGACGATTCCGACCAAGAAGAGCCAAACGTTTTCGACGGCAGCCGACAACCAGACGGCGGTCACGATCCGCGTCTTCCAAGGCGAGCGTGAGATGGCGTCGAACAACAAGCTGCTCGGTCAGTTCGACTTGATCGGCATTCCGCCCGCTCCACGTGGAATGCCGCAGGTTGAAGTGACCTTCGAC
>CAZTDK010000067.1:0-14802 GCA_964611965.1 uncultured Binatia bacterium (SeqCode)
GATCTACACCGTCGATCCCAACGGCATCCTCGTCGAGTTCTGCACGACGACACAACCGATGACCGCGGCCGACCGTGAAGCGGCGCAGCGCTTGCTGGCTGATCCGCATCCGCCGTTGGGCGACGTGCCGCAGGTGATCATGCACCGCCCGCGCAAGCGTGCCGCCGTCGGCTGAGCGCGCCGGAGGCCGGGATCTTTCTCCACGAAGGACACGAAGATTACGAAGGGAGAAAGTGAAGAGCTGTCTCCCGTTTCTCTGGATGAACGTTGCGCTCCATCAATGCGATACGCTTCGGGATCAAGCTCGCTGTCGGACTTGGAACTCAGAGCGACCCAACGGGGAGCCGACCATAGAGAACACGCCGACTGTAGGCGGACCAGGATTGCGCTGGCAGTGCCTCTCGTGCACCATCGAGAGCATCCCGGCCACGGCAATCAGCGGCCTGAACTTTTTGTGAGGAGGATCATCATGCTGCGAGCTCACAAGCTCACTCTTGCTATCGCAATGCTCATCGGCACGTCCGTCGCTCAGGCGGCGACCTTCGAAATCGATCCCGTCCATTCCACCGTTCAGTTCTCCGTCCGCCACATGATGGTGTCGAACGTCAAGGGCACGTTCGACAAGGTGGGCGGAACGTTGAACCTCGACGAAGCGGATCCCAGCAAATCGACGCTCGAGGCCACCATCGACGTCAACAGCATCAACACGCGCGAGCCCAAGCGTGACGGTCATTTGAAGAGCCCGGACTTTTTCGACGTGGCGCAGTATCCGACGATCACCTTCAAGTCGAAGCGCGCCGCGAAGACGGCGGACGGCAAATACCAGGTGACCGGCGATCTGACGATTCACGGGGTCACCAAGGAAGTCGTGCTCGACGTCGACGGTTCCCCAAAGAGCGTGACCGATCCCATGGGCAACATCCGGCTGGGCGGCAGCGCGCACACCAAGATCAACCGCAAGGACTTCGGCATCACGTGGAGCAAGAACCTCGACGGTGGCGGCGTGATGGTCGGGGACGATGTCGATATCACCATCGAAGTGGAGTTGGTCAAGAAGAAGGCCGCGTAGGCCGCGCGCTCCTCGGCCGCGGCCGCCGAACGATTGCCCCAAGCATGATCCTACTGCGCGACGGTGACGTCTGCCTGCCCGGCGGTAGGCGCGCCGCCGTCGATGTCCGTATCGACGGCGCGGTGATCGATCGCATCGGCCACGATCTCCCCTGCGCTGGGGCGACGGTTGTCGACGCCCGCGGCCTGTTGGTGGCGCCCGGATTCATCGACCTCCACATCCACGGTGCCGGCGGTGCGATGTGCGAAGATGGCGATGTCGCGGCGCTCGAACGCATCTCGAGGACGCTGGCGCGTGGCGGTGTGACCAGCTTTCTCGCCACGCTGGCGACCTTGCCGGCGGCGCGCTTGCGTACCGCCGTCGAAGCCGTTGCGCTGTTTGCAGGTAGCGAGGCCGGCGCCCGCATCGCCGGCATCCATCTCGAAGGTCCATACCTCAACCCGCAACGCGCCGGGGCGCAAGCCGCCGACTGGATGCGCGTGCCGTCAATTGAAGAGCTCGACACGCTGCAGGGGTTCGCCGGTGGGCGCATTCGTCTGATCACCCTCGCGCCCGAGCTCGACGGGGCGCTGCCGTTCATTGCCGCGGTACGCGAGTACGGCGTGCATGTGGCCCTCGGTCATTCCGACGCCACTGCATTGGAGACGGATCTGGCCATCGCAGCCGGCGCCACGCACGTTACCCACCTGTTCAATGCCATGCGCGGGCTGCACCACCGTGAGCCCGGGGTACTCGGCCCAGCGCTGACCGAGGATGGCGTATCGGTCGAGCTGATCTGCGATGGGCACCACGTGGCGCCGGCGGTCATCGATCTCGCGTGGCGTTGCAAGCCGCGCGGCAAGCTGGTGCTGGTGAGCGATGCGGTGGCACCTCTGGGCATGCCCGACGGCGACTATGAGCTGTTCGGCGTTGCGTGCATCAAACACGATGGCACTGTCCGCCTGCGCGAGAGCGGTCGCCTCGCCGGCAGTTGCTTGAGCCTGGATCGCGCCGTTCGCAACCTGCGTCAGTGGCTGCCGCGGCTGCCGTTGGAGGATATCCTCGCGGCCGCGTCATCAGCCCCGGCGGCGGTTATCGGCGAGCCGGCTGGGGTCATTGAAGAAGATGCAGTCGCAGATCTCGTCCTGCTTGACCCCGAGCTGGAGGTGGTCGCGACGATCTGCCGCGGCAGGATCGTGTGGCAGCGCCCGTCGAGCTTGGCAGCCCGCAGCGAGCCAACGGCGAGCGGGTCATAGAAAGACGCCGGCCGCAGGCTTCAGAGCAGCTCGAGCTGTGGCGGCCGCACCGTATCGAGGCTCACCGTGCCTGCGGGCGCGGCCCGCAAGCGGACGATGTCCGCTGCGACGCCATCCACCAATCCAGTGAGATCCAAACCCAGGGCCGCCGGAAGAAACGGCCGCACCTCGTCGATACCGCGGGTCAGCAGCTTCAGCGCACCAGCGTCAACCTCGCTTTCCACCTTGGCATAGCCCGCGGCGATCTGCACCAGGCCACGCAGCAGGGGCTTTTCCGCCCCGACCGTTTCATCCCACAACGCCTCCCAGATCTCGTGCGCAACGAAGAACCGACCGGCATTGAACTGGGCCACTCCGATGGAAAGACGAGCATCCATGCAGCGCAGGCTACCGCGTCGGCGCGGGCGGAGAAAGAGCGTGAGGGCTTGCGGCCTGTGCTGTGGGGCGCACGTCCCAAGCCCCCATTCACCGCCTCCCCAGCCTGTGCTAACTCGCTGACGCATGCGAGCCGCCTGTGAGCTGTGCGCCTTGGCGCGGACGACGCAATGGTACGCGGAGCTCACCGAGCCGTTCCGCTTCGCGATCCTCGACTGCGATTCGTGTGACGTGCCGATGGCCGTGCTCGGCGCGCACCGCAGCGCGCCGACGGACGCCGAGCGCGACGTCATGCAGCAAGCCCTGGCGCGCATCGCGGATGAGAAATATCCGCAAGGATGGTTCTTCGACGACCACATGCGCCAGATCCCCGACCACTATCACTTGCACGCGCGGCCCTATCCGGCGTGGTGGCCGCGCCGAACCGGGACGGGAACGTAACAGGCTGTCGGGTGTGGTAGTGCCCAGCGACCAATCCTGTCCTGAGGCTCCCCGAAGGGGGCAGCGGACCGTACAAAAGACGCCGACTGCAGATCCGTAGACCGGCAGCAAGGCAATGGAAAACCGGGAACCGGGAATTGAGAATGGAGAACCGGCAAATGGAGATCTGCTGCAGTTTCCCGGTTCCAAATTCCCGGTTCTCCTTTCCCGGTTTTCCATTTCGGTGTCCCAGTAGATTCCGGCGCGATCGGTCCTGCGGCCCCCTTTACGCTGAGGTCCCCCGCGTAGTACGGGGTGGTCTCCAAGGAGACCGTATGCACGAATTGCTGGGGATGACATTGATCGAGTTGACGGAGGCGTTGCGGGCCCGCAAGGCGTCGCCGGTCGAGTTGATGCAAGCGGTGCTGGCGCGCATCGACGCGACGCACCCCGACCTCAACGCTGTGGTGGCGCTGCGTGCGCGCGAGGCGTTGCTGCGTGATGCGCGTACCGCGGAGGAACGCATTGTGCGCGGCGAGCCGCGGCCGCTCGAAGGCATCCCGCTCGGTGTGAAGGATCTCGAGGACGCCGAGGGCTTGGTGACCTCGCATGGATCGCTGCCGTTCCGCAACGAGGTGGCGACGCGCGATTGCACGCAGGTGCAGCGCCTGCGCGCCGCCGGCGCCATCGTCGTCGGGAAGACCAATGCGCCCGAGTTCGGTTACACGGCCATCACCAAGAACCTCGTCTACGGCGTGACCCGCTCGCCCTGGAACCTGCAGCACACGCCCGGCGGTTCGAGCGGTGGCTCGGCAGCGGCCATGGCCGCGAATGTCCTGCCGCTGGTCACCGCCAGCGACGGTGGCGGCTCGATCCGCATCCCGGCAAGCTTCACCGGCACCTTCGGGCTGAAGACCTCCTTTGGCCGCATCCCGCGCGGGCCGTTCAAGCATTGGCAGTACGGCGACACGTCGGTCGCGGGACCGCTGACCAAGACGGTGGAAGATGCGGCGTTGTTTCTCGACCAGGTCGCCGGCCCGTCGCCGTATGATCCGAACAGTCTGCCGCATCCCGGTATGTCGTACCTCGCCGCCGTACGCAGCCCGCTGCCGAAGAAACTGCGCATCGGCTACTCGCCCGATCTCGGCTACGCGGTGGTGCAGTCCGACATCGGCGCAGCCGTCGAGGCGAACGTCAAAGTCTTCGAGCAGCTCGGCCACAGCGTCGAGCCCATCAGCGGCGGCCCGCCGCAGCTGGGACGCGACTGGGCGGTGCTCGGTACCTTCGAGCTGGCGTCCGAGCTGTATCCGTATCTGCCAGATCACGAGAAGGATTTCGGGCGCACGTTCATCAACGGCGTGAAGATGGGTTGGAGTATGACTCCCGAGTCGTGGGGGAAGGCGGCGCGTTTGCGCGCCCAGCTCAACGAGTGGTGCGCCGAGCTGTTCGACACCTACGATTTGCTGGTCACGCCCACCGTCCCACACGATCCGCCGCCCGCCGGCGGCCCGTTTCCGAGTGAGACCGAAGGCCGTCCGCAGGTTCTCGCCGGTGTGGCATCGTTCACTATTCCCTTCAACCTGTCCTGGCATCCGGCGGCGACGGTCCGCGTCGGTCTGTCGCGCACCCAGCTGCCGATGGGCATGCAGATCGTTGGCCCGCGTCACCGCGATGATCTGGTGCTGCAAGCAGCGCGCGTTTTCGAGCGCGAGCGGCCGTGGCATCCGGAGTGGCCGGTGGAGTGGTAAGTGGGGGATGACGGGGCAACGAGCGAGGTGTTTTGTGCGCCTGCTTCAGCTCGGAGCTCTGACGGTGGATCGATCTCGGGACGGTTCGCTTGAAAGATCAGGGAGAGAAGAAATGCGCGGCGCCGGTGCGGTAGGGACGCTACGGGCTCTGAATGATGGCCTCAACAAGTTGAATCGCTAGAGAGGGGCGCTCCCATGTGGCCATCTGTTCGGGGCAGAGTGGGTAGTGGCGGCAGGCCTCTGTGCCTGCCGCAATGAATCATGGGCGAATAAACACCCAGGGGTAGTCCTGCAACTCCGGCCACCGCTTCCAAGGATTCTGCAGAATGTAGGTTCCCTTCTCAAAGAACTCTGCGTCGTCACGAACAATCCGGTCGAAGTACTCGTTCTGCCAGACGCGACCCACGCGCCCAAAGGTGCGTTGCAGTTGATAGGTGCTGAATGACTTCCAGCCATGAACGAGTTGCTCCAGTGCGCGGCCTCCGATTGGAGCAACGAGCGCGTGGACGTGATCGTTCATAACCACATGAGCTGGGAGATTGTACTTCGTCCCGTCAAAGTGGCGTAGGCAGTGTGCAACGAGCGTCCTTTCATCGGCGGCGAGATCGGCTTGCCTTCCCGCCAACCTCCATGTCACGAAGTACGTCGCTTCTGCCAATCGCCAGTGTGGTAGTTGCCGGCGGTATACGTAAACGTCTGAACGTTGCATCCACATGTGAGTCTACCACGGAGCAGCGACAGGCACAGAGGCCTGTCGCCACTGTCGATTGTCTGTTGGGCGAGAAACCCAGCCCGCTGGCCCGTGCCGACCCCGCGCGATCTTTCCCCACTCCTGTAAGCCAGTGGCGGCAGGCCTCTGTGCCTGCCGCAATTGGTGCACCCGCGATCCAGAGCACTGTTCGGTCGTTGACGCCGCCGCAACCTGCTCATACACTCCGCCGCCATGAAGCTCGATTTCGATCCGCTCGCGGCGTTCGCGCCGGATCTCTTCCGCGGTAAGACCGCTATGGTCACCGGCGGCGGGCGTGGCATCGGGCGCGCCATCGCGCTGGCGTTTGCGCGCTTCGGCGCCAATGTGGTGATTGCCAGCCGCAAGCCCGAGAACCTCCTGCCGACGGTAGCGGAGATTACCGCACTCGGCGTCGACTGCGTTGCCGTGCCGACGAACATTCGTGAAACCGAACAGGTCGACGCTTTGGTGCAGCAGACGCTGGAACGCTTCGGCGCCATCGACTGCCTGGTCAACAACGCCGGGGGCCAGTTTCCGGCACGGCCGGGTGACATCAGCGACCGCGGCTGGCGTGCCGTGATCGACCTCAACCTCAACGGTACGTGGAACATGTGCAGCCGCGTTGGACCGCACATGCTCAAGCGCGGCGCGGGTGCCGTCGTGAATATCGTGCACCTCTACTCCTTCGAGCGCGGCGCGGCGGCGTTTGCGCATTCCGGCGCGGCGCGTGCCGGTGTGGTGAACATGACCCGCTCCCTCGCGTATTACTGGGCGCGCCACGGCGTGACCATCAATGCGCTGGCGCCCGGAACCGTGTCGACCGCCGGTGTGCGCGAGGAAGAGTTCAGCCGCGCCATGCAGAGCGACTACGAAGCGCTGGCGGTGCAGGACATTCCAGCGCACCGCCTCGCCGAGCCCGAGGAGGTTGCTGCCATCGTCCTCTTCCTGTGCTCACCGGCGGCGCGCTATATCAACGGTGCCAGCCTCATTGCCGATGGCGCCCTGTACTTGTCGAAGTGGACCGACATGATGGATCCGGAGCCGCTGTAGGGGCCTGCGGCCGGCGCCTACGCGGTTCTAGTGGTTGTGGCCAGCATGCAGCGGAAATGCCGGCCTCTCGACCACCAACTCAGGGTTGCGGCGGCGGAACTCTTCGGCCACCTCGCAGTTCCAGCATGTCGGCTTGCACGTATCCAGGGTCGTCTGCAGGCTTTCGCCTGGGACAGCGATACACTCCATCGCGGTGCCGTCAGCCGCAATCAGCCCCGGCTTGTGATCCCACGAATGGATCGGCCCGATCTCGGCGCCGCACAGGGCGCACGACTTGCCCTCGTACCACTTGCTCAGGATCGTTCGCACGAGACAGTCCTCGGGTGCCAACTCGATCTGTCGCAAACACTCCTGTCCGCAGTCTTGGCGCTCCGGCCACCGCGAGCACTGCGCCAGTCGGAGATCGGTGGCATCGCTGGCCGCGGCCAGCGCGGCGTGGGGTGCGTCGACCCGCACCGCGGCGGGCTGCTGGGTCTCCGGACAGGTCACCACCATCGGGCCGCGAAAGCGCCGATAGACCCGGGCCGCGATTGTCAAAAGATACAAGAAACACAGGCCCAGCGTCGCAACGATGAGAACCAAAGTAATGGTCATGGCTACCTCCACTCGCTGACGGTCATCGTATCAGCAGGCATCGTGCCAGACCGCGCACGGGACTCGCCTGACACCCGAGACGGAAGCTGGTAGCTTCAACGGGTGCCCGTTTCCGTTGAAGACCGTCTGAGCCCAAACGCCGTGCGGGCGTTGCAAGCCGCGATTGCCGACGCCGGAGGAAACGAGGTCTTCCTGCTCGGGACGCTCGACGATGCGCAGATGGTGACCTCGGTGCGCGTGCTCGCACGCGGCAACCGGCACGCGGTGCCGGCGTTGCTACAAGTGCCACGACCGGGCGAGGTGGTGATTCACAATCACCCGAGCGGGACCCTGCAACCCTCCGACGCCGACCTCAACGTGGCGTCGGCGCTCGGCAACAACGGTGTCGGCGCATACATTGTGAACAATGCGGTGACTGGCATCTATGTTGTCGTCGAGCCGCACATCACGCCGGCGCCGGCACGGCTCGACACCGCGCAGGCTGCCGCGCTGTTGGCACCGGGCGGCGTCGTGGCGGGACAACTCGCCGGCTACGAGCATCGCCCGCAACAGCTGCAAATGCTCGCTGCGGTGGTGACCGCGTTCAATTGCGACACCACTCTGACCGTCGAGGCCGGCACCGGCACAGGGAAGTCGCTGGCGTATCTCCTGCCGGCAATCGCCTGGAGCGTGCTCAATCGCGAGCGCGTCGTCGTGTCGACGCACACGATCAACCTCCAGGAGCAGCTGATCAGGAAGGACCTGCCGTTTCTGACCAAGCAGGCCGGCTTGCAGTGCACGACGGCGCTGGTGAAGGGTAGGGGCAACTATCTGTGCCGGCGCAAGGCGGCACAGGTGGAAGCGCAAGGTGCCATGTTGGTCGAGGATGACCAGCAGCGCGAGCTCGCCGAGTTGCTGGCGTGGGCGAAGCACACGTCGGACGGCAGCCTCAGCGATCTCCCGGTGCGGCCGCGGCCCGAGGTGTGGGAGCAGGTGATCTCGGAGAACGATAACTGCTTGCGTGCGCGCTGTCCGTACTATTCCACCTGCTTCTTCTACACCGCCCGTCGCGCCGCTGCCAAAGCGGACATCATCGTCGTCAATCATCACTTGCTGATGGCGGACCTCGCCTTGCGTGACGAGCTCGGCAGCTACGCGCAAAATGCGGTGCTGCCGCCGTCGCGCCGCGTAATCATCGACGAGGCGCACCATCTCGAGGATGTCGCCACCAACTACTTCGGCATGCGCCTGAGCTTTGCGGCCACCGAACGCACATTCGGCCGCTTGCAAAGCCTCAAACACGCGCACAAAGGCGTCCTGCCGGCGTTGACGATGGCGTTGGAGTCGATCGCTCTTCCCGAGGACCAGCCGGCGGCGCAGGGCGCCGTGCGCTGGATCGAGGAGCGGCTGCTGCCGCGACGGCTGAGCCTGCTGGTCGACGCCGAGCAATGCTTCGCCGAGATGCTCTCCGGCCTCGAGGACACGTTGGGGCGCGAGATCGCGTCGGGTCCCGATCAGAAGGTCCGCGTCACGGCCGCGCTACGGGCGCAGCCGTATTGGCACACGCTGGAAGATCGCCTGACACACCTCAGTGTCCAGCTCGATGCGTTCGCCCGCGACTTTGACGGCGCCTGCGAGCGCCTCGATCAACTCTCCGAAGCATCCACCAAGCAGGTGCTCTTTCTCAACACCGAGCTCCGTGCTCTGCAAGGCCGCATCGCCGGTTTTGCGGCGGCGTTGCTCGTCTTTGTCGGTGAGGACGAGAACACCTGCCGTTGGATCGAAGCACGGCAGCGGCCGCGCACCGGGAAGTCGATTTCGTTCCACACCGCGCCGATTGCCGTCGGGCCGTTGCTGCGCCAGGCGCTCTTCGAGCAGTTCCCGACGGTGGTGTTGACCTCGGCCACGCTCGCTGTCGATGGCCGCTTCGACTACCTCCACGAGCAGATCGGGCTGGATGACTTGTGCGACCGGGAACGCGTGCGGACCTTGCGTGTCGAGTCACCGTTCGATTTCGCGGCGCAGGCGCTGCTGGCTATCCCGCAGGACCTGCCCGAGCCCAACGATCCAAGGTACGAAGCCGCGACGCATGCGGCGATCACCGCGACCTTGCGGGCCACGCAAGGTGGAACGTTCGTGCTGTTCACCGCCTATGGTGCGCTCAACCGCGCCATTGCGGCGGTTGGACCGGGGTTGCGTGCCGCCGGGCTGACGGTGTTGCAGCAGGGGGAGACCAATCGTCACGCGTTACTCAACCGCTTCGTGGCGGATCCGCGGGCAGTCTTGTTTGCCACCGACAGCTTTTGGGAGGGTGTAGATGTCCGCGGCGACGCCTTGCGCTGCGTGATGATTACGCGGTTGCCATTTCGGGTGCCCACCGAGCCGATCGAGCAAGCAAGGGTCGAGACCATCGAGGCGCGCGGCGGCAACGCGTTTGCCGAGCACACCGTCCCGCAGGCGGTCATCAAGCTCAAGCAGGGTTTTGGAAGGCTGATCCGCTCACGCACCGATCGTGGCGCCGTGGTCTTGCTCGACAGCCGCGTTGTGCGCAAACCCTACGGCCGCGTGTTCCTCGATTCGTTACCGCCGGCGCGGCGGTTGATTGCAAAGCAGCAAGACGTGTACGCGGAGTTGCAACGGTTCTTCGCATCCCAGAAGTTGTCGCAGTAGTAGTACCCTGTCGGTCGCGGCAGCCCCCAGCGACGAACGGGAGCGGCCCATAGAAGAGACACCGGCCGCAGGCCCTAGGACTTCAGCGGCTCACCCTTGGCGTTCTTCTCGCGCAGCAGATCGATCAGCTTGGCCGCGCCATCGCGGCTGATGATCTCCTGGAACTGCGAGCGGAAGTTTGCCACCAGGCTCACCCCTTCGATGATGACGTCGATGACGCGCCACTGGCCGTCTTCCTTGCGCAAGCGGTAGTCGACGAGCACGTCCTCGGCGCTCGGGCGGATCACCTTGGTCTTCACCGTCCAATCATTTTGCGTCTCGGCGCGGTCGCCGATCACCACCGCCTTTTCATTGTTGTAGGTCTCGACATTCTTGCCATAGGTTACGGAGAGATGACGTTTGAACTCCTCAACGAAGGCTTTCTGCTGCTCCGGGGACAACTCCTTCCAGTGGCGCGCCAATACCAAACGCGACAGCGTTTCGAAGTCGAAGTGCGCATAGACGATTTCCTCGACCTTGTGGCGTCGCTGCTCGACGCTCAGTCCCTTGTCGGCGAGCACCGCGACGACGGCATCGGCTGTCTGCTGGACCGCCGCCGTCGGACCCTCGGCGGCGCGCGCGGCACTGATTGGCGCGAGCAAGAACGCGGTCAGCGCGAATCCGACGATGATGCCCCGAAGCGGTCGTAGTGTGGAGCGTGTGCGTGTCACTGTTCCTCCTGCAACTGGTACAGCTCGTCCTGTGTGTTCTGCGGCAAGTCATTCTGATCAGCGATCAGCGCGGCGCGCCGTCGGGTATACGCATCGCGCACGGCCACATAGTAGTCGAACGATGCGTCCTTGATTTGCCGCACTTCGCGCAGCACCAGGGCGCGACTATTGATGATGTCCACGGCGCGCGCACCGAACGTGTAGTAGTAGGGAATGAAGTAGGCGTAGATGACGGAGAATGAATCCACGGCCAAGCCGACGGTGTCGCGCGGGTCGCACGGTCCGAAGAAGGGCAGCACCAAATAGGGCCCCGGCGGCACGCCCCAGTAGCCGAGCGTCTGGCCGAAGTCTTCATTGTGCTGGACGAGCCCCCAGCCGCTGGCGGGATCGAAGAAACCCAGGAACCCGACGGTCGTGTTGACCGCGAAGCGCCCGACGTCGGAGGCGGATTGCACAAACTTGCCTTGCAGGAGGCCGTTCACGGCGACGATGGGGAAGCCCAGGTTGTGAAAGAAATTCGACAGCGACTTCTGCACGCGATCGGGTGTGATCTTGTCCCAGCCCTTGGCCGCGGGTTCGAGGACATAGTTGTCGACCTGGTCGTTGAACCAGAAGATGCCGCGGTTCATGCCCTCGAGCGGATCATTGCCGTTGTCGGGCGATCCGGGGCGGGCCGCCGCGCAGCCCATGGTGCAGCACAGGGCGCCCAGCAGCAGGAGCCATTCATATCGGAAGTTGAGGCGCATGGGATGATTCATTTCGGCTTTTCGACATCAGTATTGTGGATCAGTTTGCCAATCAAGCGCTCGAGGATGACCGCCGACTCCGTCATGGTGATTTCATCGCCCGGCTTGAGGTAGGTGTCCTCGCCGCCGAGCTCCAACGAGATGTAGCGGTCGCCGAGCAGACCCGAGGTGACGATCGAGGCGGAGGTGTCCCTCGGGATCTTCAGATCGGAGCGTAGATCGAGCTCGGCGCGAGCGCGGAAATTCTGGTCGAGCACAATCGGTCCCACCTGGCCGACCTTCACACCGGAGATCACCACCGGGGCGCGTGGTTTGAGGCCGCCGATCTGGTCGAAGGCGGCGAAGACGGCGAGGCCTTCGCCGCGGTGGAGGCTGAAGCCACCGACGTTCATCGACAAGTAGGCAATGGCGCCGAGGCCGACGAGCACGAACAGACCAACGACGAAATCGCGGACGGGCGATCGATGCATGCGGTCACACCCCCCAAAGTGCGGTTATGAAATAGTCGAAAATCAAGATCGCCACCGACGCGATGACGACCGTCGACGTCGTCGCCGAGCTGACGCCGGCGGACGTCGGCGCGCAGGTGTAGCCACGGTAGGTGGCGATGAGTCCGACCAGCAACCCGAAGATCAGTGCCTTTAGCAGGCTGCTGACGACGTCATCGTTGAAGTCCACCGCCGACTGCAGGCTCGAGAGATACGTCCCACCGTCGAGACCCATCAGCGAGACGCCGACGAAGTAGCCGCCGCCGAGACCGCAGACGATGAAGAGGGCGGACAACAGCGGCATCACGAAGATCATGGCCAGCGCCTTGGGCATCACGACGTAGTGAATCGGGTTGGTCGACATCATCCGCAGCCCATCGAGCTGCTCGGTGACCACCATGGTGCCGATTTCCGCGGCGGTCGCCGAGCCGGCGCGCCCGGTGGCCAGCAGCGCCGTCAGGACCGGTCCCAGCTCGCGGATGAGACTCAGGCCGACGACGGCGCCGAGCGACTGCTCCGCCCCGAAGCGCACCAGCGTGTTGTAACCTTGCAGGCCGAGCACCATGCCGACGGCGAGCCCCGACACGCAAATGATCACCAGCGATAGGACACCGAGGTTGAACACCTCTTGCACGAACAAGCGCACGCGCGCCGGCGGCGTCACCAGGGCGCGCGCGATCTGCGCGGCGAAGACGGTGATCTTACCGAACTGATCGATCGTCCGGACCACCGCCCAGCCGAGGTCTTGGATGAGTGCGCTCATGGTGGCGTCACGCGCCGTGTGGACCGGCCGCCTCGATGGTGTCGAACGAGTCGTCGGCTTCTTCATTCAAGAAGGCGGCAATGCGCGGGTCCGCGCTCTTTTGCAACTCGCGCGGCTGGCCCGTGATCGGCACACCGTCGAGCAACAGGAGGACCTGATCGGCCATGCGCATCGTCGACGGGATATGATGTGACGAGACCAGCATGGTGATCTGCAGCTGGCGGTTGATGCGGCGCAGCAGCGCTTCGATGCGTTTGACCGACACCGGATCGAGTCCCGAGAACGGCTCGTCGACGAGCAGGATCTCGGGCTTCATGATGATGGCGCGGGCCAGCGCGGCGCGTTTGATCATGCCGCCCGAGAGCTGTCCGGGCAGCAGGTCGTCGACGTCGGCGAGACCGACGGCGCCGAGCTGGCGATGCACCTCGGCGGCGATCTCCGGCTCGCGCATCCGCGTATGCTCGCGCAACGGGAAGGCCAGGTTGTCGAAGACGGTCAGCGAGTCGAGCAGCGCGCCGCCTTGGAACATCATGCCGAGCTTCTGCCGCACCGCGTACATCTCGGGTTCGGACAGCTGGCTGATGTCGTGGCCCGCGACGCTGATCTCGCCGCTTTGCGGCCGCACCAGACCGCCAATGACCCGCAAGATCGTTGTCTTGCCCGACCCGCTGCCGCCGAGGATCACCGAAATCTCGCCGCGCGCGAAGCTACACGACAGCCCGCGCAGGACTTCGCGGTCGTCGAACGCCATGCGCACGTCGCGCAGACGGACATGCGCTTCGTTGCGTGCTGCCTCAGCCGCCAACATGACCGCAGACCCTATCTGTGTGCCGCGGTCACAGCAAGCGAGGGATAGGCAAACAAATTGAGTCTGGCCGTGCGGCGACGCTTCGGTGAGCGCCTGCCGATGGGGTTACGAACCTACCAAGCTGTAATCCGGTGTACGCCGCTAGCGACGCAACGCGGAGCGGTCGCATAGAAAAGACGCGGGGCGCAGCCCCTCACTGCAACTCGATGTCGTCGAGGCGCTCGTTGAGCTCGCGCCACTTGGCGTACGGTCCTTGATAGCGCTCGCGCTGGACGGGATCGGGTTCGATGCGCTGGTGCTGCAGCATGGTCGCGGCCACCGATGCGACGTCGGCGTTGGTGGTCGTGGACGCCATGAGCATCGCGCAGCCGAGCGCCGCACTTTCGGGTTCGTGCGCCACCAGCGCCGGGACCCCGACGATGTCGGCGATCGTGCGTGTCAATGTCGCGCTGCGTGACATGCCACCGCTGAGGGTCAGCGCCGCCGCCGGCCGGTTGGTGACCGCGGCGATCTGCTCGAGGTTGCCGCGCAGCGCGTAGCCGATGCTTTCCATGAAGCCACGCACCAACGTGCCGCGATCCGGCCGCACGTGCAGCGCCGGGAACGGGAACAGGATCCCTCCGGGCCGGTTGAAACGCATGTTCATGATGTTGAACACGGTCGGCCCGACGAACAACATCGTCGGTGGGCCATAGCTTTCCGCCGCCAGTTGCTCGGCCAGCGGGTAGACCTGCTCGCGCGGCGCACCGCCGCTGATCAGATCGAGCAACCACAGGTAGGCACCACCGGTGTCCCCAGCATTGCTCTCCAGCACCCAGCGGTCCGGGATGACATGGCAGCCGACCCAGAGGTTGCACGTCGGGTCGAACACGGCGTGATCGACGACGGCTTGCACTGGCGTCGTGGTTCCGAGCGTCGCGCCGGCGGCCCCCGGCTCGATGGCCCCGGCGCCGAGCAGCGAGCATTGCGTGTCCGCGCCGCCGACGAACACCGGCGTCCCGGCCAGCAGCCCGGTCGCCGCCGCGGCCGCGGTGGTGAGCGCACCGACGCGCTCGCCGGAGCGGTAAACCGGGGGCAAGATGTCGCGCGGAATGTTGAAGGTGGTGAGGATCTCGTCCGACCAGGCGCGCTGCTTGAGGTCGAACAGCATGGACTCCGTGGCGTTCGACGGCTCGGCGGACAACTCGCCGCACAGGCGATAGGTCATCCAATCGTTGATCATCAGCAGGTGCGCGACAGTGCCGGTGCCGTGCGTGCGGAACCACAAGTAGCGTGCGAGTGGAAAGATGAACGGCGCGGAGTGCCCGGTGATCGCGTACAGCCGCTCGTTGCCGAGCGTGTTGAGCACCTCGAAGCCTTCGTTGAATCCGCGGGCATCGATGTTGGGCCCGGCGTAGATCTCGGTGCCGTGGGCATC
>CAZTDK010000068.1:0-14669 GCA_964611965.1 uncultured Binatia bacterium (SeqCode)
GCGCGCGCCCCGCTACCAGGAAACGCTCGACGAACGAGAGACTCCAGTCCTGCCCTTCGGCGCCGACGTGGTGACGTTCCATCCAGACCGTCATCGCCGCCATTCCCGCGCCCACGACACCCAGCGGCACGAGCCGGCACAGCGTGCGCCGATTCAGCGTGCCCTTCCACCACGCCAGGATGAGCAATACTGCCGGCAGCGTGCAGGTGACGCTCTTGCTCAGCAGCGCGCCCAGGAAGAGTACGTACACGGCAAGGTAGGTGGCCTTCTCGCCGCCACCCCCTACCCCCCTCTCCGAAAATGGGAGCGGAGAATGAGGAGGTTCCCCCTCCCCCATTTTGGGAGAGGGGTTAGGGGTGAGGGTAGTAGCTGCCGCGCTCCCGCCCGCCAGGCGGCGCAGGCAGATGAGTAGGGCGCTCAGTGCCAGCAACCCGGACAGGATGTTCTTGCGTTCGGTGACCCATGCGACCGATTCGACATGCATCGGGTGCAGCGCGAACACCGCCGCCGCAAACCAGGCAGCCGGCACTCGTAAGCGGAGGAAGACTTGCCATACGAGCAGCGCGTTGAGGGCGTGCAGGATGATGTTGACTAGGTGGTACCCGAACGGTCGCAGCCCCCAGAGGTGGTACTCGATCCAGAAGCTGGTGAAGGTGAGCGGATAATATTGCGGTATGCTCCCGGGCTCCAGCCAAATCCGTCGCAGGCCGTCGAGGTTGCGCAAGGTGGGATTTGCCGTCACATACGCATCATCGTCCCAGATGAACCCGGCGTGCAGCACCGGCGCATAGGCCGCTACAGTCATGACGACGAGTAGCAGACCGGCCGCCACGGGCAGCGCGCAGCGACCCAACGGGGAGCGGGCCATAGAAGGGACGCCGGCCGCAGGCCCTGTCGGACTTGGCAGTGCGCAGCGACCCAACGGGGAGCGGGCCATAAAAAGGACGCCGGCCGCAGGCCCTAGGTGAGACCGTACCAGCGCACCGCGTTCTCGCCGCACACGGCGTCGCGTTCGCCGGGCGACAACCGGGCGATGTAGTTGGTGACCACCGCGATGACATCGTCGTAGTTACCGGCCAATGTGCACACCGGCCAATCGGAGCCGATCATCAAGCGATCCGCGCCGAACGCGGCGAGCACAACGTCGAGGTAGATGGCGAAGTCATGCGGCCGCCATGCGTGCCAGTCAGCCTCGGTCACCATCCCGGACAGCTTGCAGGATACATTTTCAAACGTGGCGAGCCGCGTGATGCTGCGGCGCCATTCGTCGATCTGACGGGCGCGGACGTCCGGCTTGGCGATGTGATCCAGCACGAAACGCTGCTGCGGGAACCGGCGTACCAGCTCGATCGCCGCCGGCAATTGTCGCGCGTAGATCAGGATGTCGTAGGTGAGGCCGAACGGTGCGAGCGCGGCGATGCCGCGCTGAAAGTCGGTGCGCTGCATGAAACGATCATCCGGTTCGTCCTGCACCACGTGGCGCAGCCCGCGCAGCCGCGGATGCGCCGCCAGCGGATGTATGGCATCGGCAACATCCGGGGCGCAGAGATCCACCCAGCCGACGACGCCGCGCACGAATGGATGCTGGTCGGCGAGCTGCAGGAGCCACTCGGTCTCCGTCACGTTTTGCTGGGCCTGCACGGCCACGCAGCCGTCGAAGGCGGTGGCCGCGAGCAGCGGCTGTAGATCGGCCGGCAGGAAGTCGCGCTTGAGGGATGCCATCGCGTCGCTGATCCACGCGTGTGTGTCCGGGCGATAGCGCCAGAAATGCTGATGGGCGTCGATGCGCATTGGGCGCGGAATTCTCACGCGGAGACGCGGAGAACGCGGAGAAGAATCAGGGAATCGTGACCGGCATCTTTCATTGCTCCACCCTCTTTTGCTGTGCTTTTCTTCTCTGCGACTCTGCGTCTCCGCGTGAGTCTAGACTTTTGCGATCGGTGTCGCCCCGCGGGCGCTCGATTCGTAGCACGCTTCGACGACTGCCATCGTGTTGAACGCATCTTCGATGCTGGACATCAGCGCGCTGTCCTCGCCGGCGACGACGCGCTGCAGGTTCGACATCGGTCCCTCGAAGGCTTCCAGAAACCACGAGCCGCGCAGCGGGACGGTGGTCCATGCGGTGGTCGGGGTCGCGAGCTCCAACAGGTCGGCTTCGCCGTGCGGGTAGTTGAGATTGACGCCCATCTTGGCAAGCGCCGCGCCGCGCGTGCCTTCGACCTTGAGCTGCGATACCGCCTCGCGTCGGCCAAACGTATGCGTATGGTTCATCGTCAGACTGCAGCGCAGCAGGTCGCCATAGTCGAGAATGATGCTGGTGCGGGCGTCCGCATAGTCGCCGAGATCGGGGTGTCGGGCGCCGCGGCAGTAGACGCCCGACGGCTCCCCGAGGAAGGCGCGCACGAGATCGAGGTAGTGAATCGAATGCATCAGCACTTCGAGCCGCGGCACGCCCTTGAGAAATGCCCAATAGCCCCACGGCGTGTGCAGATTGATGCGCACCTCGACGTCGGTGACCTTGCCGAGAAGGTGGTGTGCGAGCGCGTCGCGCAGGGCGAGCATGTTGGGTGCGAAGCGCAGTTGGAAATTGATGGCCGCTGTCAGTTGCCGTGCGCGGCAAAGCTGGCGGATGCGGCGCGCGTCGGCGAGATCACGGCCCATCGGCTTCTGGATCAGCACCGCGGCGGCGCTCGGCATGCGTTCGAGGATGCCACTGATCGCGGTGGGCGGCACCGCGAGATCGAAGATCACGTCCGGCGCGGCGAGTGCCGCGTCGAGCGAGTCGAAGACCGCTGCGATGTTGAAGTTGTCCGCCAAGGCACGGCTGGCCGAAAGGTTGAGATCGAAAATGCCCGCCACCGGAAAACCGAGCCGTTCATACACCGGCAAATGCGCATCGCGCACGATGCTGCCGGCACCGATGACCACAATCGGCCGCGGCGCCGCCGGCAACGGCCACTGCTGGCGCAGCGTCGGAAGTTGGTCGATCATTGCGGCTCGGTGGTGCGGGGTGGGGAGCCGGCTTGAGCCGGCTTGGCGGGATGAGCCGCGGGCTTCGAGCCCCCGGTAGCGGCTGTATGTTGACCTTCCTTCCGAACCATCTCAACTCCAAACGCCCGCGTGCTATACCATGCCGCCGGGAGGAATCGCCATGCCGCGTACCATCACGCAACTCCGCGCCCTCGACATCCGCACCCCGACGTCGCGCAGCCTCGCCGGCTCCGATGCCATGCACTTGGATCCCGACTATTCGGCGGCGTACGTGGTGCTGCGCACCGATCAGCCTGACGGTCTGGAAGGGCACGGCATGACCTTCACCATCGGCCGCGGCAACGAGGTGTGCGTGAAGGCGATCGAGGCGCTCGCACCGCTCGTTGTCGAACAGACTTTGGAAGCGATCACCGGCGACATGGCGGGTTTCTGGCGCCGGCTGACCGGTGATACGCAGCTGCGGTGGATCGGGCCCGAGAAGGGTGCCATCCATCTGGCCACCGCGGCAATCGTCAACGCGGTGTGGGATCTGTACGCCAAGGTGGAAGGCAAGCCGGTCTGGCAGTTGGTTGCCGACATGACGCCGGAGCAGATCGTGGCGTGCATCGACTTCCGTTACCTGAGCGACGCGCTCACGCCGAACGAGGCGCTGCAGATCTTGCGGCGCAGCGCCGGCACACGCGCCGCGCGTATCGCGGAAATGCGGCGTGACGGCTATCCGGCGTACATCACGTCGGCGGGCTGGATGGGGTACCCCGACGACAAGGTGCGCGCCCTTTGCCGCGAGTCGCTGCGTGCCGGTTGGACGCGGTTCAAGATCAAGGTCGGGCGCGACAGCGACGAAAATGTCCGCCGCTGCGCGCTGGTGCGCAAGGAGATCGGTGCCGACGCATGGCTCATGCTCGACGCCAACCAGGCATGGGACGTCGGCGAAGCCATCGCCTACATGGGCCCGCTGGCGCAGTTCCGCCCGCTGTGGATCGAGGAGCCGACGAGTCCGGACGACATCCTCGGCCACGCCGCGATCCGGCGCGCCATCCGGCCGATCGGCGTGGCGACCGGTGAGCACGGTGCGAATCGCGTGCTCTTCAAGCAGTTGCTGCAAGCCGAGGCGATTGACTTCTGCCAGTTCGATAACTGCCGGCTCGGCGGCCTCAACGAAGCCCTCGCGGTGCTCCTGCTGGCTGCGAAGTTCGGCGTGCCCGTCTGCCCACACGCCGGCGGCATCGGGTTGTGTGAGTACGTCCAGCACGTCTCGCTGATCGACTACATCTGCGTCAGCGCCAGTCACGACAATCGCGCCATCGAGTTCGCGGATCACTTGCACGAGCACTTTTTAAATCCGGTGGTGGTGCGTGACGGCCGCTACCTGCCGCCGACGGCTGCGGGCTTCAGTATTGAGATGCATCCGGCGTCGCTGCTGGAGTTTGAATTTCCCAACGGTGCGGCGTGGAAGGGATAGGCGGTTCGCGAGGTTCGGCTGTGATGCCGAAAGACCTGCCGTTGCAAATTGACACCTTGTCGCGGCTCAACGCCCAATCGCCGCAACGCGGCGTCACTCCAACACCCCATTCTCGCTGAGAAACGCATGAATGCTCCCCCAGTACTTCTCGCGATCCGGAGGGAAGTCATTGTGCCCAGCGTCCATCTCGACATAGCGCGAGCGCGGCGCCAGTTCGTGCAAGCGACGGCCCTGCGCCACCGGCACCACTTCATCTTGTGTGCCGTGGAAGATCAAGATGGGGCAGGGGAGAGTGGCAATGACCTGATCGGTGGCGAAGGGGCTGGTGCACACGAAGCTCGGGATGCCGAAACGTCTGAAGAACGTGGTCACGCTGGTGAACGTCGATTCGAGAATGAGCGCCGCCGGCGGGCGCCGCGCCGCAAACGCGGCCGCGACGCCACCGCCGAGCGAACGGCCGTGCAGGATGATGCGCGCGGGGTTGACCTCCGGCCGCTGTGCCAGCCATTCGTGCGCGCGCTCCATGTCCGCGACAATAGCGGATTGCGAGGGTGTCCCGGTCGAGCGGCCGTAGCCGCGATACTCCAGCAGGAAGATCGAAACGCCCCACTGCCGATACGGCTCGAGCATCTCCGGCCAGTAGTCGATCAGCTCGCCGTTGCCGTGCGTGTAGATCACGGCGGGACCAGGATGCGCCGCGCTCCGACCTGGCGCGGGGAGGTACCAGGCCTCGACGCGCGCGCCGTCGTCGGCGCTCAGCCAGAGGCGCTCGATGCCGTGCTGGCGCAGCGGCGTCTCGTTGGGCTCCGGCGCGCGCGGGCACGGAAACAGGATCTTGTCTTGCAATAGATAAGCGCCGCCACACCAGACGGCGTATCCCAGAACCGCGAGTGATCCGACGATGAACACGGCAAGCCTTGCTATCTGTCGTCCGCGAGCCACTGCGCTGTAACGACGACTAGCTGCCCCTTGCTATTCGACCCTTCCGGGCGCGGACAACGAGAACACGAGCTCCATGTCGGCCCACCATTCGCCCGGCTTCGCTTCCGGCACCGGTTCCTGGAACGATGCCATGAGATCCTGCCACTCGCGGATGCGCGGGTCGCTGTCCATGTAGCGCGCCCAGTCGCGCTCGGGGTCGAAGTCGTCGGTGGTCTCCATGAGCATGAACAGGCGGCGGCCCAACAACCAGATCCGCATGCCCTCGATACCGATGGCGCACAAGCCGCGCGCGACCTCCGGCCAGATGGCGCGGTGGTGCGCGATGTAGCGCTCGATGATCGCCGGGTCGTCCTTCAGGTTGAGCGTACGGCCGTAGGTTTTCATTCGCTGCTTCTCCCGCCCACCTGCCATAGCCGGAACCGGCGCGGAAGAGCAACGGAGAACCGTCAGCCGGGGCAGCGGCTGATCTTGGTTGAGCCGCTGTTCCGGCCGCGCTACTGTGACGCCTGAGAGTTCCCACAACCTTGTCAACCTGGCTGCTCGAAGAACGAGCCCGCGCGCGGCGTGCGCGGGAGACCATTCTCTTCACGAAGAAACATGCCGCGGATATTCGTGTCTGCCTCGTCTATCCGAATCGCTACGCTGTGGCGATGGGGAACCTCGGCTTTCAGGCGGTCTACGAAATCTTCGATCGTCATCAGGACATCGTCTGCGAGCGGGCGTTCTTGCCCGATGAGGAAGACGCACCGTTGGTGGAGCGCGGCGAGCTGCGCAGTCTGGAATCGTCGACGCCCGTGCGTGACTTCGACGTCATCGCCTTTTCGATCTCCTTTGAGACCGACTATTGGCACGTGGTGCGGTTGCTCGACCTGATCGGCGTGCCCTTGACGACCCGCGAGCGCGGCCGGCAGGGTCCGCTGGTGATGGCCGGAGGTCCCGCCGTTTTTCTCAATCCGGAACCACTCGCTGATTTCATCGACCTCTTCTTGATTGGTGAAGCTGAAGAGATGTTGCCGGAATTCTTGGAGGTGATCAGCGATCAGCGATCGGCGATCGGCCCAGGCGTGCTGGAAACCTGTGCGGCGCGGGTTGCTGGCGCCTACGTGCCCGCCTTCTACGAGCCGGTCTACGACGGCGCCGTGCTTGCCGATCTGCGCTACACCGGCCCCGGCGTGGCGCGCGTCGAGCGTCGCTTGATCTGGGATCTCAATGCATTCCCGACGACGACACGCGTGCTCAGTGACGAGGCGGTGTTCGGCGATATGGTCCTGGTCGAAGCCAGCCGCGGCTGTCAGTGGGGGTGCCGCTTCTGCGCCGCCGGCTACATGTACCGTCCCATTCGTACGCGTGGTGTCGACGAGTTGGAGCAGTCGGTGCGTGCCGGCCTCGAGCATCGGCAGGCCATTGGGCTGGTCGGTGCGGAGATGGCAAGTGTGCCCGGTGTCGACGTGCTCTCGGAAGTTGCGGCGCAGGCGGGTGGGCGGCTGTCGCCGTCGTCGCTCAAGGCGGATTGCGTGACGCCTCGCCTGGCGAGTGCGCTGGCGCGCGGTCGCAATCGCAGTGTGACCATCGCGCCGGAAGCCGGCTCCGAGCGCATGCGTCGGGTCATCAATAAGAACCTGACGGAGCCGGACATTTTGCGCGCCGCTGATCTGCTGGTCGGCGAAGGTGTCCAGGACCTGAAGCTCTATTTCATGATCGGACTGCCGACCGAGGACGTGGAGGATGTGCTGGCGATTGCCACGCTTGCCGCGAAGGTGCACGACCAGCTCGCGGGCGCCGTGCGGATGCGTCGGCGTGTGGTCAACATCACCGTCTCGGTCAATCCGTTCGTTCCGAAGCCGTGGACGCCGTTTCAATGGGACCCGATGGAGGCGATTCCCAACCTCAAGCAGAAGTTCGCGCGCTTGCGGCGCGCCCTCTCCGCCGTGCCGAACACGCACCTCGACACCGAGTCGCCGCGGGAGGGATACTTTCAAACGTTGATGTCGCGCGGCGACCGCCGCCTGGGGCAGGTCATCCGCGCCATTCACGCGGCCGACGGCGATTGGTGGCGCGTCATCCGCGAATGGCAGCGTCACGGCATCCCCGGCCTGCCGCACCCCGACGCCTATGTGCACCGCACCTACGGCGACGACGAGCGCTTCCCCTGGGACTTCATCGATCACCGCATCAACAAGTCCTTTCTCTGGATCGAGCGGCGCAAGGCCTTCGCCGGCCGGCAGACACAGCCGTGTGATACGACCACGTGCACTTCGTGTGCGGCATGCTGACTGAGAGGCACGTGGCATGTGGCACGTGGCCCGTCCGGAATGCGCAGGCACGGCGCCTCGGCTCCGTAGACACCACAAGCCACGCGCCACGTGCCACGCGCGGTCGACTCGCATGATCCTCGGCGTCGGCGTCGACATCACGGAGGTGCCGCGCATCCGCGGCGCGTTGGAGAACCCGCGCACTGGCGCGCGCTTCCGCGCGCGGGTGTTTACGACCGAGGAGATCGCCTACTGTGCGCAGCGCCGCAACGGGCACGAAAGCTTCGCGGCGCGCTTCGCTGCAAAGGAAGCCATGATGAAAGCCCTGGGCGACGCCTTTGGCTGGCGCGAGATCGAAGTCGTGCGCGGCAAAGGTGCGCCGTCGATCCGCTTGTCCGGTCGCGCCGCAGCGCGCGCCGCGGCGATCGGCATCCAACGCATTCACCTCTCACTCAGCCACACCGCCGAGCTGGCGATTGCGTATGTCGTTGCCGAATCGTGAATCGTGTTCGTGAGAGGTGCTCGAGGTCTCTCTTTCCGACTCACAGCACGACTCACGATTCACGTTCTTCGCCGCGGCAGCACGATCAGCACCGCAATTGCCCAGATGCCGAACACGAAGCCGAGGACCGTCCACAAATTCTTCGGATAGCCGTTGTTGTGCGCGAACAGCCGGCACATGATGCTGTCGCAGGTGTGTACCACCAAGACGGTGCGCAGCAGGGTCATCGGATCGAGCTGCGGCGCCAGCAGCCGGAGTCCGGTGAAGTACCCTAGGATGACGTCCCACGACACGACGCGTCTCCTGCTGAGTCGTGAATCGTGCTTGTGAATCCTGCTCGTGCGCAGAGGGACGCGCCGTTACCGCATCGGAGCTCTTTCCTACGATTCACGAGCACGAGCACGATTCACGTCCTTTTCCCTCTCGCGATTCACGTTCTTATTGACCTTTCCCAAGGCGCGCAACTATAGTCAAAAATTATGCGCGCTAAAACCACAGAGAATTCAAACGTGTTGCAGTGGCTCTATGAACGCGGGGAAGAGACCGTCGGTCAGGTGCTGCAGGAGGTCTTGGGGCGGCCCGGGGTGGCCGATGGGCTGGCGAAGATGTTTCAACGGGCCGCCAAGACCAAGGGGCAGGTCGACAAGAACGTCGAAACCGTGCTCCACTTGATGAGCCTGCCGTCGCGTGCCGACTATCACAAGCTGCTGGTCAAGATCGAGCACCTGCAAGGCAGCCTGGTGAACCTCAATATGAAGCTCGACCGCCTCATGGCGGCGCAGGAACGGCCCAAGGCGAAGAAGAAGATCGTGCCGCACGGAGTATCGTGAATCGTGAATCGTGAGTCGGAAAGAGTCCATCTTTGCGAGCACGGTTCACGAGCACGATTCACGAATTCACGGTACCAGTCGTGCCGCGAAGCGCTGCAGCCCCGCCAGTGACGTGGGCGCATCGGTGATCGCCGGTACGGCAGCCAGCAGCGGTGCGCCGGTTTCATCGTGCAGCCGGCGCAGGGCGCGCCGGTCGCGGCGCGACAGCTCGCGGAGCTCGCTGTAGTTGAGCAACAGCTTGCTGCGCAGCGGCTCTTCCCAACCGGCAACCAGCGCTGCCGGGTCATCGAAACGCGGGAACGCCAACACGCGGTTCGCAATGATGCCGGCGACCGAAAAGCCTCCGGCGGTGAGCTCGCGGTGGAAGCCGATCGTGGTCTCGATGGTGTGCGACTCGGGCGTGGTCACCAGTACGAAGGCCGTCGCCGTCGCATGCAGGAGCTTGTTCACCTCGTCGGCGCGCTTGGTGAAGCCGTCGATCATGTCCTCGAAGCCGCTGACGAAATCGGACAGATCGCGCAGCAGATCGAGGCCGCTCCAACGCTCCAGCCCTTTGAGCAGCGTCGACAATCCCAGCCGTGCCACGCGCGAGCTGGTTCCCGAGAGGAGCGATGCCGGCGCTTGTAGCAAGCTGACGGCGCGCGACGCCAGCAAGTTGGTGAGCCGATTCGGTGCGGCCAGCAAGTCGCGCATGTGCGCGCTCGGCGGCGTGTCGACGATCAGGGTCTGGTAGTGATGCGCGTGCAGCAATTCGTGGAGCTTCTCCATCGCCATGTACTCCGCGGAGCCGGCGAGCCCGTCGGAGAGCTCCTGGTACAGCCGATTGGCCTGGATACGCTGGGCGACGGCGGGGGAGGGTGCGAAGCGTTCGATGAGCGCATCGAAGGTGCGCTTGGCGTCGAGTGCCAGGGCATCGAAATGGGTGGTGTCATCCACCACGACCCGACGTGGTTCGGTGGAGAGCCCGTCCAGTCCCAGCGCGTCTTTCAGGCGGCGCGCCGGATCGACGGTGATCACCGCGGTGCGGCGGGCGTGTTGCGCGGCTGCCAGTGCTAGCGCCGCCGCGGTAGTCGTCTTGCCCACGCCGCCACAGCCGACACAGATGATCAGCCGCTTACGCAGCAGACTGTCGATTGCCCCCACCGCCGCTCCTCTCCCAGTGCGGCAGAGCCGCAACGAAAGCGACCGCACTCCGCCTGACATGCGAGGCGGTCAGCCAACCGCCCTCACCCCTAGCCCCTCTCCCAAAATGGGAGAGGGGACTCCTGGCCTTTCCCCTCTCCCATTTTGGGAGAGGAGGCCAGGGGGTGAGGGGGCATGCCGGCCGGCCGCCTGAAATTCTTCGAGCCATGCAAGGAGTCCTCAGCGCTCAACCCAAGACAACCCGCCCCAAGGTCCGGCCGAACGGCTGCAGGTCGCTGGCGCGCACGTTCACGGTGAACAGCTGGCGCAGCAGTACCGGGCTGATCCCGAGCGCCCGGCGCAACTGTGCCACATGGCGTTCCGCTTCCCGCCGGCCGGCAATGGCAAACCGCGCCGCGGCGAGAATGGGTGACGCCGCGGTGTCGTCGCCATCCTCGTTCACCTGTTCGGCTTCCACGGCGCTGAAGTGCCGCGGAAAGACCCGGTTGATCACCGGGCGCGCCACGTGCACTGCGAGGTCGGTCGTCAGCGCGTGCTGAATCTCGATAGTTTCGCGGACCGCCATCTCCTCGGGCAGGCTGACCAATACCACCTGGGTGCGCTGGTGATCGGCCAGCAGGGCGAGCAGGCGGCGTGCGACCTTTCCGAGAGGCCCGCCCGGCACCATCGTCGCAATCCGGCGCGGCGTGCTCAGCAGCTTCAGGGCATGCCCGGTGGCCGGCCCGTCGACGATGACGACGTCATAGCCGCGCCGGCGCGTGCCGAAGCCCGGCTCAACCCAGCTGAGAATCTTCTCGAGCAACAGGAACTCGGTGATGCCCGGCGCGGCGGCCGTGAGCGCGTTGAACGTGCTGCTCGACAACAAGATGTCCGAGAGCCACTGAAAGCGCAGGACGCGCGAAAAGTATTCCTCCACCAATTGGCGCGCGTCGACGCGCACGGCGTCCACCCCGGGCTGCAGGCGTTCAGGCGTCGCGCCGAGCTTCTGATGGCCGAAGATCTGCGCCAGGCTGCCGTCGCTCGCCGTCTCGATGATCAACGCGCGCTGCTCCAGATCGGCAGCGCGCCCGCCCAACGCGGCGGCGACGGTCGTCTTGCCGACTCCACCTTTACCGGTGATGAACAAAAGACGCGCGGCAGCCATGGCGCCGCATCTTAGCGACCGCAGACCGGCAGAACAAACGGGCCTGCGGCCGGCGTCCTTTCTATGGCCCGCTCCCCGTTGGGTCGCTACGCACTTCCAAGTCCGAAAGGCTGCTAGTTGCCTGTCGCACTGGGCAGCATGCAGCGACCAACGGGAGCGGGCCATAGAAGGGACGCCGGCCGCAGGCCCGATTGAATTCTTACCAAGGACGCGGCAAAGGTGCGCAGGCGCAGCGGGAGGTTGGGCATGCGAAGTCACGTGTTGGCGATCGATCAGGGCACGACGGGAACCACGGTGATGATCTTTGATGGCGCCGGCCAGGTGCGCGGGCGCGGCTACTCCGAGGTCCGCCAGTACTACCCACGCCCCGGTTGGGTCGAGCACGATCCCGAGGAGATCTGGCGCGTCACCCGGCGCGTGATCGGTATGGCACTGCGTCGGGCGCGCCTCACGGCCAGTGAGATCACGGCCATCGGCATCACCAATCAACGCGAGACCACCGTGCTGTGGGACCGCGTCACCGGCAAGCCCGTGCATCGCGCCATCGTCTGGCAAGATCGCCGCACCGCGCCCATCTGTGAAGCGTTGAAGGCCCAGGGCGCTGAAGGTGAAATTCGGCGCAAGACCGGTTTGGTCACCGACTCGTACTTCTCCGGCACCAAGCTGCAATGGCTCTTCGACAATGTGAAAGGCGCCCGCGCCAAGGCGGCACGGCTCGCGTTTGGGACGATCGACAGCTGGCTCATCTGGAAGCTCACCGGCGGCCAGGCACATGTCACCGACTTCACCAATGCGTCGCGGACGTTGCTGTTCAATATCCACACCCTGGAATGGGACGCGGAGCTGCTTGCACTGCTCACGATTCCCGAGGATGTTCTGCCGCAGGTGGTGCCCTCGGCCGGCGTCGCGGCCATCACCGACAAGCGCGCGTTCGGGGCCGCGGTGCCGATTGCCGGCATTGCCGGCGACCAGCAGTCGGCCTTGTTCGGTCAGGCGTGCACGAAGCCCGGTATGGTCAAGAACACCTACGGCACCGGCTGCTTCCTGCTGATGTACACCGGCGACCATGCGGTCGAGTCAAAGCGCGGCTTGCTGACCACGATGGCCTGCAGCGCCGACGGCCGGCCGGCGTACGCGGTCGAAGGTTCGGTGTTTGTTGCCGGTGCCGCCGTGCAGTGGCTGCGCGACGGGCTCGGTTTGCTGAAGCAGGCGAAGGAGTCCGAGGCGCTGGCGCGCAAAGTGGAGTCGACGCTGGGAGTCTATCTGGTCCCGGCGTTCGTCGGGCTCGGGGCTCCCTACTGGGACTCGGCGGCACGCGGCGCGCTCGTCGGGCTCACGCGTGGCGTGACGCGATCGCACGTCGTGCGCGCGGCGCTCGAATCGCTGGCGTACCAGACGCGCGATGTCGTCGACACGATGGTCACCGAGTCGGGGCGGCCACTCAGCGGCCTGGGTGTCGACGGCGGCGCCGCGGCCAACAACTTCCTCATGCAGTTCCAAGCCGATCTCCTCGATGCGGCCGTCGATCGCCCGAAGGTCGTCGAGACGACGGCACTGGGTGCCGCGTTGCTGGCCGGCGTGGGTGTCGGCGTGTGGAAGGCCGAGCGCGATCTCGAACGGGTGCGCAAGACGGACCGGGTTTTTCACCCGAAGATGGCGCCGGAGCGCCGCGAGGCGTTGTACCAGGGCTGGCGCCGTGCCGTGGCGGCAGTGCGCTCGCTGGGGTCGTGAAAGGCTCCTGTGAGTTCGCACCGCGCGCCCTTCCGCGATGGACAGTTGTGGCATCACGCCGCCTTGCGGCTGCTGAGGCCCGATGTTATAGACGCAGCTTCGTCAGGAGCCGAAATCAATGAAAGAGGGTATACATCCGAAGTACGAGGCGGCGAAGATCGTGTGCGCGTGTGGCAGTGTGATTGAGACGCGCTCGACCGTGCCGACAATCCATGTGGAAATCTGCTCCAGCTGTCATCCGTTCTACACCGGCAAGCAGAAGCTGGTCGATACGGCGGGCCGCATCGAGCGCTTCAAACGCAAATACGCCGTGCCGCAATAGCGTCCGTGGCGCCAGGGCGCCCAGACGTTTGAGCATCGGAAGGGCGAGGGAGTACTCCCGCGCCCTTCTGCTTTTTCTGTCCTCCGCGACGAGCACGGGTCACGTCTAATCATGTTCCACAAGCTCGCAGACGTCGAACGCCGCTACGTGGAGCTCGAAACCGCGCTCGTCGATCCGACGACCATCGGCCATCGCAAGGACTACGCGCGCCTGTCGAAGGAGCGCTCCGATCTCGAGATGATCGTCCAACGCTATCGCGAGTGGAAGCGAATCTCCGGCGAGATCGACGGGCATAAGGCGCTGTTGGAAGGTGCGGACGATGAGATCCGCGACCTCGCCAAGGCGGAGTTGCCGGCGCTGCGCGCGCAACTCGACGCGCTCGAAGCGGAGCTGAAGCGGCTGCTCCTGCCGCGCGACCCGAACGACGAGCGCAACGTCCTGCTGGAAATTCGCGCCGGCACCGGCGGTGAGGAGGCCAGCCTGTTTGCCGCCGAGCTGTTCCGCATGTACAGCCGCTATGCAGAGGAACACGGCTGGCGCGTCGAGGTCATGAGCTCGAGCTCCACCGGCCTCGGCGGCTTCAAGGAGGTCATCGCCCTCATCGAGGGTCGCGGTGCCTACAGCCGTCTGAAGTTCGAGGGCGGCGTGCATCGCGTGCAACGGGTTCCCGAGACGGAGGCCTCGGGGCGCATTCACACCTCGACCGTCACCGTGGCGGTGCTGCCCGAGGCCGACGAAGTGGACGTACATATCGACGAGGCGAAGGATCTGCGGATCGATGTCTACCGTTCCTCGGGCCCTGGCGGGCAGAGCGTCAACACCACGGACTCCGCGGTGCGCGTGACCCATCTGCCAACGGGCCTCGTCGTTGCCTGTCAGGACGAGAAGTCGCAGCACAAGAACCGCGCCAAGGGGATCAAGATTCTGCGTGCCAGGTTGCTCGAACGCGCCCAGGCTGAGCAGCATGCGGAAGTGGCGGAGAACCGCCGCAGCATGGTGGGTACGGGCGAACGCTCGGAGCGCATCCGCACCTACAACTTCCCGCAGGGACGGGTGACCGATCATCGCATCAACATGACGCTGTATTCTCTCGATCGTGTCATCGAAGGGGAGATTGAGTCGCTGATCGATGCCTTGATCACGCATCACCAGTCGGAGGCGCTGACAGACTGATGGATGCCATCGCCGAAATAGGCGAGCCACTACCGAGCGCCCAGACATTGCTTGCGGAGGCCACGGCGGCGCTGACGGCGACCGGCGTGTCCACCGCGCGTCTCGATGCCGAAGTGTTGCTGGCGGCCGCGTGTGACCTTGATCGGACGTCGCTCTACGTCCGCGTCAATCAGCCGG
>CAZTDK010000069.1:0-14627 GCA_964611965.1 uncultured Binatia bacterium (SeqCode)
CAAGCGCCCCCTCGCCCATGCCACCTCCGGCATGGGAGAGGGCTGGGGTGAGGGCTGCCCGCTGGGGACGGTTCAGGCTGCCGCCCACATTTCCGAGAGGACCTCTGCCTGTTCCAGCACCGTCTGCGTCGCCTTCTCCTGCTTGTCGGGCGGGTAACCGTGCTTGCGCAGGATGCGCTTGACGAGGACGCGGAGCTGAGCCCGCACGTTCTCGCGCAGCGTCCAGTCGATGGTGACGTTTGCGCGAACGTTTGCCACCAGCTCGCGCGCTATCGCGCGGAGGGTCGCGTCGCCCAACACTTTGACGGCGCTGTCGTTGGTCTCCAACGCGTCGTAGAAGGCCAACTCATCATCGGAGAGACCGAGCGCCTCACCGCGGGCGTTCGCTGCGCGCATGTCCTTTGCCAGTGCGATCAGCTCCTCGATCACCTGTGCCGCCTCAATGGCGCGGTGCTGATAGCGGTGGATCGTCTGCTCGAGCATCTCGGCAAAGGAACGTGCCTGGACGATATTCTTCCGGCGGCGCGTGCCGAGCTCTCCCTTGAGCAGCTTCTGCAACAGTTCCACGGCGAGGTTGCGCTGCGGCATGCCGCGCACCTCCGCTAGAAATTCGTCGGAAAGGATCGATATGTCGGGCTTTGCCAAACCCGCTGCGGCGAAGATGTCCACCACACCTTCCGGCGCCACTGCGCGCGAGATGATCTGCCGCACCGCATGGTCGAGCTCCTCCTCGGGGCGGGCATCACCGGGCGCACGTTTGGCAAGCACCGCTTGCACGGCCTGGAAGAACGCCACGTCGTCGCGGATGCGCAGCGTCTCGTCGTGCGGCACCGTCAGCGCGAAGGCTTGCGACAGCTCGCGCACGCCGCGCACGCAGCGGTCCTTGCCGTCGTCCTGCCTCAAGATGTGCTCCTGCGCGGGGGGCAACAGCCCCAACCGCTCTTGCGGCGTTCCGGCCGTCCACTTCGACCAGTTGAAGCCGTGGAAGAGCCCGAGACAGATTTCGTACTTCTCCAGCATCACCGCGACCGCCTCGTCCTGGTCGAGCGCCGTGCGCCCGGTGCCGCCGCTTTCGGTGTAGGTTGCGAGCGCCTGTTTCAGCTCATGCGCGAGGCCGAGGTAGTCCACGACCAATCCGCCGGGCTTGTCTTTGAACACGCGGTTCACGCGGGCAATGGCCTGCATGAGACCGTGCCCGCGCATGGGCTTGTCGATGTACATCGTGTGCAGGCTCGGCGCGTCGAAGCCGGTGAGCCACATGTCGCGCACCAGCACGAGCCGCAGCGGATCGGCGGCATCCCGGAAACGGTTGGCCAGCGCCTCGCGCCGCGGCTTGTCGCGGATGTGGCGTTGCCAGTCCGGCGGATCAGAGGCCGACCCGGTCATCACGACCTTGATCGCGCCCTTGTCATCGTCATCATGCGCCCACGCCGGCCGCAGCCGGACCAGCTCGCGGTACAGCTCGACGCAGATGCGCCGGCTCATGCAGACAACCATCGCTTTCCCGTCCAGCGCTTCGAGCTGCTTCTCGAAGTGGTCGACGATGTCCTGCGCCACGATCTTGAGGCGCTTGTCGGCGCCGACGACGGCTTCGAGCTGCGCCCACTTGGATTTGAGCTTCTCCTTGCGCTCGACCTCCTCGCCTTCGGTCGCCTCTTCGAAGTCCGGGTCGATCTTCGGCCGTTCGGCCTCGTCGAGCGCGAGCTTGGCCAGCCGGCTCTCGTAGTAGATCGGCACCGTGGCGCCGTCCCGCACGGCGCGCTGGATGTCATAGACGCTGATGTAGTCGCCGAACACGGCGCGAGTGTTCGCGTCCTGCAACTCGATGGGCGTACCCGTGAAGCCGATGAACGAGGCATGCGGCAGCGCGTCGCGCATGTGCCGCGCGAACCCGTCTATGAAGTCGTACTGGCTGCGGTGCGCCTCGTCGGCGATGACGACGATGTTGCGGCGCGGGGACAGCGTCGGATGGCGGTCGCCTTTTTCTTCCGGGAAGAACTTGTGGATGGTGGTGAACACCACCCCGCCCGCCGCCACGCTGAGGAGCTCCCGAAGATGTGCCCGGCTCTCCGCCTGGACCGGCGGCCGGCGTAGCAGCTCCTTGCAACGTGAGAAGGTGCCGAAGAGCTGGTCGTCGAGGTCGTTACGGTCGGTGAGCACCACGACGGTGGGGTTCTCCATCGCCGGCTCGCGGATGATGCGGCCCGCATAGAAGGCCATCGTCAGGCTCTTTCCAGAACCCTGCGTATGCCAGACCACTCCGATGCGCCGATCACCCGCCTTGCCGCCGGGTTGTCTTCGCGCCTCAAAGCCCTCCGCTGCCTCAAGGGCGTGCTCAGTGGCAAGGCGCAACTCGGCGGCGCGCAGCGTTTCGTCCACCGCCACGCGGACCGCGTGGAATTGGTGGTAGCCCGCCATCTTCTTGGCGAGACGCGCGGTCCCGTCATCCTCGAACACGATGAAGTCGCGCACCAGGGTGAGAAAGCGGCGCGGCGCGAAGACGCCCTCGATCACGACCAGCAACTCGGCCAGGTGCGGGTCGGCCAGGCGCTCGCCCGCGATGGTGCGCCAGGGTTTGAACCACTCCCGCCCGGCAGTGAGCGTGCCGAGGCGTGCTTCGACCCCATCGGAAATAACGAGTAGCTCGTTCGTGGAGAAGATCGTTGGAACCTCGGCTTTGTAGGTCTGGAGCTGCTGGAAGGCCGTCCACACCGTGGCGTTCTCGTCGGCGGCGTTCTTGAGCTCCAACACCGCCAGCGGCAGGCCGTTCACGAAGAGTACAACGTCGAGCCGGCGGGTGCGCTTGTTCTCGGCGACGGTGAACTGGTTGACTGCCAGGAAGTCATTGTTGGCGGGGACATCGAAGTCGATCCCCCGCGCCTGCGCGCCACGGATCGCGCCATCGGCGGTGCGGTACTCCACCGTCACGCCGTCCACGAGCTGGCGGTGCAGCGTGCGGTTGCGTACGATCAGCTCCGCGCCGCCCGGCCGCGTCAGCGTGCGGAAGGCGTCTTCCAGTGCGTCGGCAGGCAATGTCGGATTGAGCTGCGCCAGCGCATCACGCAGCCGCTGCGCCAGGACTGCCTGGCGGTAGTCGGCGCGCTCGGCAGCAATCTCGCCGGGGGCGATGTCGGTGCCGTTACGGACCGACCAGCCGATGCCAGCCAGCCAGGCAAGGGCGGCTTCTTCCACGACGGATTCGCAAAACCTGGCCACAGCGCCGCGGAAGGTACTCTGTTTCGGGCCTGGCCTTCAACCTCTTGTGTCCAAAGAGAAGGGGCGGCATGATGCGAGCCGCTCAATGAATCCGAAGAAGCGGGAGAACCCTTTCGATCCGAAAAACGTTCCTGCGTACCCCCTGGCGGAGGCCGCGCACTTCCTCCGACTGCCGACTGCGACCCTGCACTCGTGGGTCGTCGGGCGGCGTTACCCCAAGGCCGAGGGCGTCGGGCATTTTCGCCCTCTGATTCAGGCTGCGGCGTACCGGCCTCCCATCTTGTCGTTCTGGAATCTCATTGAGGCGCATGTGCTGCGCGCATTGCGCACCGATCACGGCGTGTCCTTGCGGGACGTGCGGAGGGCGCTGACCTATGCGGAACGCGAACTGCGCATTGAACGTCTCCTGCTGAATCGTCAACTCCTCACGGACGGCGGCAAACTGTTCCTCGATCACTACGGGGAGCTGATCAACCTCTCCGCGTCGGGGCAACTCGCCATGCGCCGGGTGTTCGAGGAGCATCTCAAGCGTGTCGAGTGGGGAGCACAGTTTCCGATCCGCCTCTATCCGTTCGTGACGGGAGCTACCGACAGCTCCGCACGAACCATCATGATTGATCCGCAGGTCGCCTTTGGACGGCCGGTACTTGCACGTGTCGGGATTTCGACACACGCCATCGCCGAGCGGCTCGACGCCGGAGAGAGTGTGGACGACCTCGCGGCCGACTACGGGTTGCAGCGTCCCGAGATTGAAGAAGCGGTCCTGTACGAGCGCGCCGCTTGAGTCTCGTCTTTTTCACCGACCGCGATCTTGGCAAGCAATTCCCCCAAATTCTGGCATCTGCGGGACTGACAGTTGAGCGCCACCACGATCATTTCGCACCCGATGGCTCAGACGAGGAGTGGCTGCGCTACGTCGGAGAAAGCTGCCGCGTAGCGATCACGCACAACGAGCGGATTCGGTACACGCCGAACGAGCTTGCGGCGGTTATGCAGCACCGCGTCGCACTGCTCGTCGTGGTGGGACATGCCCCGTATCCGCAATTGGCGCAGCACTTCGTCGATACGCTGCCGAAAATTCGTGCCTTCCTCGAGCACCACAAGGCGCCATTCATTGCGAAGGTGAAGCGCCCGGTACCTTCCGAAATCCGGAAGAACCCGCGGGCGTCCGGGTCGGTTTCGCTCTGGTATCCGAAATAGCCGCAGCAGGTGATTCAAGAACGTCACCGATGATCCGCTCCGCGTCCTTTACCCGCAGCTCGCCGGAGATGAGCTTGGGAAGCAGTGTGTCGCGAACGCTGGCGAGGGTGCTCCCCATATTGGACGCTGCGCTGGCTCGTGCGAAGAGTGGCTTGATCAAGCGTCCGAACAACTCTGCGATGGGCTTCGATGCGGACACCACGCGGAAGTGAGAGAGCGACTCCGCAGGTACTCGCTGCCGCCCGCTGGAACCAGTCATGCTCTGAATTGCGAAGTCACGAAACTCTGCACTGCGTGCAAGGCAGTACGCGAACTCCTCCGGGAGCGGTGGTCGCGGGTGCAAGACGATGTACTCGGTCGATCCCCATCCAACCTGGCCCACTTCCAGAAAGTCCACGAAGGCGGTCTTGCCGTTCTCCAGGCATGGCGTGATGCGTGCGACCAGCGTGTCGCCGTTCACGAAGCGCATCCCTGATCCGAAAGCGCGTTCTACCACCTCGTCGGGTGAGTGCCCCCGCGTTGGCATGTTGGCCATGTCGAGGTATGGAGCCTCGACGCCCTTTCGGAGTGCTCGGGTCGGGTTGACATCAATGACTTCGGGCAGCGGCGCAAGTCTCCACCCCTCCGGAGTCTCGCCCCGCTCGGAGTCCTCGAAGCGGGCGGGAAAAAGGTCGGCGATAGCCTTGGGCAGGCCGGGGTCGCGGCCTTCGGCCTTGGCGCGCACGGGGTCGAAGTCCACGAACCACGACTTGAAGAGCGCCCGCGCCATCGCTTCCAGCGTTTCGTTCATCCGCCGGTTCAGCTCGATCTTGTCGTCGAGCGTGCCGAGGATGTGGGCGATGGCGCGCTGTTCGGAAAGCGGTGGCACAACCAGATGAAGATTTCTCTGTGCGGTGACAGGCACCTGATTCCTTGTGGAATGACTCATTACTGCTGCGAGCTGACGTTGAAAGTCTGAGCCAGCCATGTACACAGCGAGGTAACGAGGGATCAGCTTCTGCGCGTTCCGACGGAAATAGGTCAATGAAGTGCCGACCAGTAGTCAGCCGTCGTGGGGCGGCACGACTGCAACGCGGCCAATGGTCGCATTGTGCGAAAGCAAGACATCGTCTGGCTCAACAAAGCCAAACGTGAGTTCGTCTGCGCGCGCATCTGCTAGTCTCGGTGCACCCGCAATATCCACATGTCCATCGCGAAGCGACTTCGCTGTGAAGGAAGGGCACACCTTCGGAGCCAAATTCTTCGACTCGGGGTACTTCGAACCGAAATTGCCGTCCTTGTGAGCGACGATTGCACCCGAAGCGATCAAATCTGCGATTGTGGTCGTTGTTCGTTGGTCACCCGCCATACCCAAGCTCCTTCAGGTTGGCGGCGATGACGGCATCGAGCTTCGCGGCCTCGGCCTGCTCCTCGCGCATGGTTGCGACGAGCCGCTGCATCTTCTCCTCGAACAGCTCGCCGTCGTCTTCCTGCGCCTCCGCCCCGACGTACCGGCCAGGTGTGAGCACATGCCCGTGCTTGCGGACTTCATCAAGCGGCGCGCTCTTGCAGAAGCCGGCGATGTCCGCGTATCCGCCCGCATCCTTCTCGCCGCGCCAGGCGTGATAGGTAGCGGCGATGCGGGCGATCTCCTCGTCGGTCAGCTCGCGGTGGGTGCGGTCCACCAGTTGCCCGAGCTTACGTGCGTCGATGAAGAGCACGTGGCCGCGCCGGTCGCGGAGCTTGCCGTTCTTGCGGTCACGCGCCAGGAACCAGAGGCACGCGGGTATCTGCGTCGAGTAAAACAACTGGCCCGGCAGCGCCACCATGCAGTCAACGACATCGGCCTCGATCAGGTTCTTGCGGATCTCCCCCTCGCCGGACTGGTTCGATGACATGGAGCCGTTGGCCAGCACGAAGCCGGCGACGCCGGCAGGCGCGAGGTGGTAGACGATGTGTTGCACCCATGCGAAGTTGGCGTTGCCTGCCGGCGGCACGCCGTACTGCCAACGCTTGTCGCCGCGCAACAGCTCACCGCGCCAGTCGCTGACGTTGAACGGCGGCTTGGCGAGGATGAAGTCAGCCTTGAGGTCGGGATGGCGGTCGTTGTGGAACGTGTCACCGTGGGCGATTTGCCCGTCGATGCCGCGGATGGCGAGGTTCATCTTCGCCAACCGCCAGGTGGTGTAGTTCGACTCCTGGCCGTAGATCGAGATGTCCGCCTTGGCCTTGCGAGCCTGTCGTGAGCCTGACGAAGGACCGTTACCCTTGGCGTGCGCCCGGATGAACTCCACCGACTGCACAAACATTCCCGAGGAGCCGCAGCACGGGTCGTACACCCGGCCGTGGTAGGGCTCGATCATCTCGACCAGCAGCTTGACCACGCAGCGCGGCGTGTAGAACTCACCGCCCTTCTTGCCCTCGGCACTGGCGAATTGCGAGAGGAAATATTCGTAGACCCGGCCGAGCACGTCCTTGGCACGGCTGGCCTGGTCGCCCACCTTGATGTTGCTGATGAGATCGATGAGCTGGCCGAGCCGCTGCTTATCGAGCCCGGTCCGGCCGTACTGATCAGGCAGCACACCTTTGAGGGCGGGGTTGTCGCGCTCGATGCCGGCCATCGCGTCGTCGACGAGTTGGCCGATCGTAGATTGCTTCGCTTGCGCCTTGAGGTGCGACCAGCGCGCCTCCGGCGGCACCCAAAAGATGCTCAAGGCGCGGTACTCGTCCGGATCCTCCGGTTCGGCGCCCTGCGCCTTCTCGGCTTCGAGCTTCGCGTGCTGCTCCTCGAAAGCGTCGGAGATGTACTTGAGAAAGATCAAGCCGAGGACAACGTGCTTGTACTCCGCAGCGTCCATACCGCCACGCAGGGTGTCAGCCATCTGCCAGAGCTGCGCTTCATAGCCGACGTTGGCCGAGGTGGCCTTGTTTTTCTCTTCACGGGCTTGTTTAGGCATTGCGGCTACTGGAACACCGAAAAGATGGCCTGGTGTCAAGAGCCGGGATTTTGCACCACGAAGGACACGAAGACCGGGAAGGGAGCGTCGCGCGCTCCCCCTTCATTTCCTCGTGTGTTCGTGATGCTTCTATGGTTTGCTGGCTCGGGAGCAGCGCACAGGAGGCCGACGATGGCAATAATCTATCACGACGACGATGCGGATATGGCGGCGATCCGTGGCGAGACCATCGCCATCTTGGGATACGGCAACCAGGGGAGTGCCCAAGCATGCAACCTGCGCGACTCGGGCATCGAGGTCATCGTCGGCAACATCACGGACGCCTACGGCGAGGCGGCGGCGCGCGACGGCTTCGAGGTGCTGCCGATGGCGGAAGCCAGCCGGCGGGCGTCGGCGCTGTTTCTGCTGATCCCCGATGAGATCATGCCGGAGGTCTACGAGCGCGACATTGCGCCGCAGCTCGCTCCGGGCAAGCTGCTCAACTTCGCACATGGCTACAACATTGCCTTCAACCTGATTGTCCCGCCGCCGGGCATCGATGTTGTCATGATCGCGCCGCGCATGATCGGTGCCGGCGTGCGGGACGCGTACCGCCTCGGCGGGGGGTTCCCGAGCTTCATCGGTGTGCATCAAGATGCCACGGGAAAGGCGAAGCAACGCCTGTTGGCGCTGGCCCGCGCCGTGGGCTCGACGCGCGCCGGCTGCTTGGAGATGAGCATGCACGACGAGGCGACGCTCGATCTGTTCACCGAGCAGGCCTTCGGTCCGGCTTTTGGAAGGGTGATGATGACCGCGATCGATACGCTCGTCGAAGCCGGCTACCCGCCCGAAGCGGTGCTGATGGAGCTCTACCTCTCGGGCGAGCTGGCCTACAGCTTTCTCAAAATCCGCGAGCTGGGGATGCTCAAGCAGCACGAGTTGCATTCGCACACCAGCCAATACGGCACCATCACGCGCAGCGCGCGCTACGCCGATCTCGACCCGCTGCTGCGGCAGAAGATGCAGGAGTCGCTCGACGACATCCGTTCTGGCGCGTTTGCCAAGGAGTGGTCGAGCGACCGCGCCGGCAAGCTCGAGCTGCTCAAGCAGGTGCGCGCCATGCAGGCCAGCCTGCCGATGACGCAGTGGGAGAACGATGCGCGTCGGGCTTTTCGCATCGGTGACGCAGCGACCGAGGAGGATGGGAAACCCGAGGTGCGTTAGCCTGCATTGTAGCGGGATCAGGGGACTCGGCTCGATCGGCTATCCGTTACCGACTGGAAGCGACGTGGAACGAGCACTTCAGGCCCGGCGTCGGAGTTCACTGACGACCGGAAACATGCGATAAGATTCCCATGAGCACACGCGAGCTGATCGTAAAGGAGCTGGATGCCATGCCGGAGTCATTGCAGCGCGAGGTCTACGACTTCGCCCGCTTCCTGCGTAGCAAGGCCGACCAGGAACGATTCGACGGCTTGCTCCTGAGTGAGTCCGCGCTCGCTAAGGACTGGAATGCGCCTGAAGAGGACGCGGCGCGGGAAAGCCTCTAGCTGGCGACGTCGTTGTCCTCCCGTTTCCCCAGGCCAACCTGCAGGTAGGTAAGCGCCGGCCCGCGCTGGTAGTCGCGCACCTCGCCGGCGATGATCTCATCCTTTGCCAAATCACCAGCCAGGCGCGCTCAGATCTTTACGCCGTTCGGTTGGCCACCACGGACTTTGAACGTGGTCGCCTTGTGGTGGACAGTTTCATCCGTCCAAACCGTCTCTTCACTATCGAGCACTCGGTGGTTCTCTACACCGCAGCCAAGGTGTCGGACGCGAAGCTGCAAGAGGCGCGCGCGAAGATTCGTCAGCTGTTTGCTTGAGGCCTCGCCGCCGCGAGCAATCCTCCTTGTCTCCCGAGTTGGCTGAGTATTTTGACAACCCCGCACAGCGTTGGTAGTCCCACACGGTGGACGCGACTTTGACCTCACTGCTCGACGGGCTGGTGCGCGCGCGCTTCGGATCGGGGACCAGCGTGCGACGCGCGGAGCCGCTCGCGGGTGATGCATCGACGCGACGTTACGCCCGCGCCTGGCTCGACGGACTCGGTGCTCCGTCAACAGTCATCGTCATGATCCTCGCCGACCGCGGTATCGCCATGTCGTCCGACGAGTTGGCCGTGTTCAAGGAGGCGCCGCGGGAGTTGCCGTATCTCAACGTGCATCGTTTCCTCGTCGGCCTGGGTGTGGCCGTTCCTGAGGTCTACGTCGACGCCGCCGAACGTGGGGTGTTGCTGCTGGAAGACATCGGTGACACGGCCCTGTGGGATGCCGTGCAGCAAGCGCCCGAAGAGGATGTCCGGCGACTGTATGAGCGTGCGATCGATCAGCTGCTGCTGATCCAGATCGAGGGAACGCGGCGGCGCGACGATCACTGCATTGCCTTCCAGCAATCCTTCGACGAACGGCTGTTTCTGTGGGAGTTCGAGCACTTCATCGAATGGGGCGTGGAGCGACGGCTGGGCCGTCCCTTGCCGGCGTCCGCCGCCGCGACACTGCGCCAACACTTCGGTGTGATCGCGCGCCAACTGGGTGCGGCGCCGCGCATCCTCAACCATCGCGACTTCCACAGCTGGAATCTCTTCGTGCAAGACGGCGGCATTCGGGTCATTGATTTCCAGGATGCGTTGCTGGCGCCGGGTCCCTACGACCTGGCGACCCTGCTGGGTGATCGTGACACGCCGAAAGTCGTACGACCGCATATCGAAGCGCAATTGCTGAGCTACTATCAGCAGCGCTGGGCTCAACGTGCCGGGAGCGCCCTCGATCCGCGTGCATTCGAGGAAGTCTACTTTCTTTGCGCTCTGCAGAAGGCCTTGAAGGTTGTCGGACGCTTCTACTTTCTGGAAATCGAGAAGAAGAAATCCGGATATCTCCGCTACATTCCGTCCACGGTCAACCAAATCCTCCGCATTGTGCCGCGCTTCCCGCAGCACGCCGAGATGGCAGAGCTTTTGCGGATGTATTTGCCCTTGGAGCGCTGAATGCGTGCCATGATTCTGGCCGCAGGGAAGGGGATGCGATTGCGACCGCTGACGGACAGCATACCGAAACCACTGATCGACGTGGCCGGGCGACCGATGATCGCCTACCCATTGGAGCTGTTGCGCCGTGCCGGTGTGCAGGAGGTCGTGATTAATCTGCATCACCTGGGCGGGCAGATTCGTGCGGCGCTGGGTGACGGCAAACTGTCCGGCGTCCGTATCCTTTATTCGGAAGAGGATCCCATCCTGGATACGGGAGGAGCGATTGCTGCGGCACGGGACTACTTGTCGGGAGAGCCCTTCGTCGTGCTCAATGCGGATACCTTCATCGACATACGGCTGCAGGACGTCATCGATTTCCATCACCGACACGGGGCTCTGGCGACCATGGTCGTGCGCGCGGATCCTGACGCGGCGCGTAAAGACGACATCCGTGTTGATACGGGCCAGCGCATCCGACGGATTCTTGGCCACTGCCACCCGGCCTCCACGATGACGGAGTCGCTGCCGCGGTTGTTTTATGCCGGGATTCAAGTGTTTGATCCGCGCATCTTCGAGTACCTGCCCGGCGGTGTCTACAGCATCACCCGCGACGTCTACCCGCGGTTGCTGGCGGCGGATGAGCCGGTGTGCGGATATGTGCATGAAGGCTACTGGCGGGTGTTGGATACGCCCGGGGATCTTGCCAGCGGCCGGCGTGAGATTGCGGCGCGTTTGCAAGCGCAAGGGGAATTTTCTTGACATACTGTGTCAAACCCCTGTAGACCGGCAATTGATCAGGCGAGGTTGCGATGGGGATTACCATCGTTCAGAAGGGCGATCTTTCGGTCCGGAAGAAGAATCCGAAGATCGCATTGGTGCTGGCGGGCGGAGCCGTGACCGGTGGTGCGTTCAAGCTGGGCGGCTTGAAGGCGCTTGACGACTTTCTGGTCAACAAGAAGACGACCGAGTTCGACACCTACGTGGGTCTGAGCGCGGGCGCCGTGTTGGCCGCGCCTTTGGCTGCGGGTGTGTCGCCCGCCGAGATGCTCAAGAGCCTCGAGGGCAAGTCGTCACAGTTCAGCCGTTTCGGTGTGCAGGACGTCTATCAGCCGAACCTGCGCGATTTCATCGCCCGCCCGGCACTGTTTGCGCTCGACGTCCTGACGTTTATGCCCGGAACGGTCGGCGATCTACTGCAACAAGTGCCGAACCTGGCGCGCGCGTTGGAGGAGCCCCTGCGTAACGCGTTGCGTCAGCCCAGTGTCGGGGGCCTGCAAGCTATTCTCGCCCCGATCGGCGACGCGCTGGCCAAGCGCCGCGGCTTTCCCTCGCTACTCGACTATCTGCCCTCCGGCTTTTTCGACAACTCGAGCATCGAGCGCTATCTGCGGGCCAACTTGGAGCGCGGCGGCAAGCCCAACGACTTCCGCGAGCTGCATCGGGTGACGAAGAAGGAGCTCTATATCGGCGCGATGAATCTCGACACCGCGGAGCGCGTCGTCTTCGGCTACGATGAAGATACCTCGGTGACGGTGTCGGAAGCCGTGCAGGCGTCGACCGCGCTGCCCGGATTCTACAAGCCGGCGCGCATCAACGGTATCGACTACGTCGACGGTGGCGTGCGGCGCACGGCGAATATCGATGTCGCCATCGAGCACGGTGCCGATCTCGTCATCTGCTACAATCCGTTCCGCCCATTTTCGAACCGCGTGCGCCGCGTCCCGAAGACCGGCGGTGGCTATGAGCTCGACGGCAAGCTCCTGGCTGACGACGGTCTGCTGATGGTCATCAACCAGGTCTTTCGCACGTTGCTGCACTCTCGACTGCAATACGGGCTGCGGCAGTATCAAGACGATCCGAACTTCCGCGGCGATATCGTCGTGATCGAGCCCAAGGAAACCGATCGGCACGTCTTCCAGCTCAGCGCGATGGCGTACTGGCAGCGCCTGCATGCGGCCCAGTACGGATACATTTCGGTCACCGAGTCGATCCAGCAAAATTACGATCTGATCAAGCAGATCCTGGAAACCTACGGGATTCTCATGACCCGCAAGCAAGTCCGCGCCGGTATCGAGAGCCTGCGCGACGACAACGAGGAAGAAGCCTCGAAAGTGCTGCTGCGCGATGTGCCGCGCCGCAATCTGAGTGTTGCTTAAGGACTATCTGACCGATCCGACGCATCGATATTTTAGTGCGCGTGGCGCAGGAATTCTTTGAGCTCGGCGGCATTGGCGCGGGCGTCCAGGGCCTGTGGGCTTCCGGCCGGTAGCAACGGCTCGGCTTTCTCGAACTGGCTGGCGGCCTTGTCGAACTCGCCACGCAGCTTGAAGGCCATGCCGAGATGGTAGAAGCCGTCGCCGGCGCGGCCGGCGCGCCCGGCGAGAATGGCGAAGCCGTAGTGCGCCTCCTCCATGGTGGGCGCCAGCTGAAACGCGCGCTCGTATTCACGTAAGGCCGCGGCGCTGTCGTTGAGTGCCTCGTAGGTCTTGGCGAGTTCGAGGTGCCCGAGTGGATCGTCCGGGTTTGTTTCGGTGGCACGGCTGAGGAGCTCGCGAGCCTTGTCGAGCTGACGGAGCCGCAAATCGGCGCGGCCGAGGTCGCGATCCACGGCGGGGAACCCCAGCTGTTGCGCGCTCTGCAGGGTCGCGCGTGCGGGCTCGAAGGCCCCGGTTTCCAGGTAGGCCAATCCCAAGAGGTAGCGGGCGCGCGCGTCCTGCGGCTGTGCATCCGCTCGGCGGCGGTATGCGGCCACGACATCCTGCGCCGGCTCGGAACGCACCCGCGTCAGCAGCTGCACGCGTTCCAGCTCCGGACTGGTCGGCTGCCGGGGTCCGCTGTCCCACTGGTTGGTCCGCAGCACGGCTTCGAGATTGGTCAGGCGTGCATCGGTGAGTGGATGACTGAGCAGGTACGGCGGCGAGGACGACGGGGAGGCGCGCTGCACGTCGAGCATCTTCTTGAAGAAATCGAGCATGCCACGCGGATCGTAACCGGCCTGCTGCATGTAGCGGGCGCCGGCATAGTCGGCTTCTTGTTCAAAATCACGGCTGTATTGGAGATGGTTGGCGGCGCTGAGGGCCATCGCGCCGGCGCCGATGGCGGGGTGCACGGCGGAGGCCAGCAGGCCGAGGAGCGCAAGGTAGTCGAGCGGCTTGGTGGCTTCCTGCTGGCGTGCCAGATGGTGTCCGTTGACGTGGGCGATCTCGTGGCCGAGCACGCCGGCCACCTCGTCGTCGTTGCTCGCCGCGACCAGCAGGCCGGCATGCACATAAATGTAGCCGCCGGGCACGGCAAACGCGTTGATGCGCGGGTCGCGCACGACGGCGAAGTGGTAGGTGAACGGCTGATCACCAAGGCGCGCGACAATCGTCTGCCCGATGCGGTCGACATAGCGGTTCACTTCGACGTCGTCGACGAACGGCAGCTGCGCCCGCGCCGCCAGCGCGAACTGTTTGCCGAGCTCTTGCTCCTCGGTATTGGACGTGGCGTCCCCCGTATGTGGCCAGAGCACTGCCAGCATGAGCACATATGCGACGATGCGCTTGGCAGGCATGACATCACACCGCAGTCTGCAGCGACCCAACAGGGGAGCGGATCATAGAAAAGCCGCCCGGCATGCCGGCCTTAAGGCTTGGTTTCCGTGGCATCAGCCGCTGCCGGAAACAGCGTGAGGTTCTGGCCGTCGTCGACGATCGTGGCGCCGTTCTCGCTGCCCACGACGTTCGTAAACCGGGTGTCGAGGCGTTCCAGCCGCCGGTCCGCGCCCGCGAAACTCGACGCGGCGTTGTTGAGGTGCCGCCCGACCAGGCGGAAGTCGTCACGGAAGCGGTCGAAATCACCACGCAGCCGCCCGAGTTGCTGCAAGATGTCGTGGGCGCGCTCCTCGATGCGCAAGCCGCGCAATCCCAAGACCACCGCCTGCAGGTACGCGTAGAAACTCCCTGGAGAAACCGGGATCACGCGACGCGCCAAAGCGTAGGCGTTGATGTCGGCGTCGCCCGTGGCGTCGTCTTTGACGACGATCTCGTAATACACGTTCTCCGCCGGGATATACATGAGCGCGAAATCGAAGGTGCCCTCGTCGGGCAGGATGTACTTCGTTGCCACCGCGTCGATGTGGCGTTTGACGTCGGTGACGAACAGGCGTCGCACGCGGGCGCGTTCATCGTCGGTCTGGGTCTCGAGCAGGCGACGGAAGTTTTCCAACGGGAACTTCGCGTCGACGGGAACCACGCCGCTGCCCAGCTTGATGATGGCGTCGACCTTCAGGCCGCTGCGGAAGCAGATCGG
>CAZTDK010000070.1:0-14563 GCA_964611965.1 uncultured Binatia bacterium (SeqCode)
GCACGCGCGCCTGTGGACCTATAAGACCCCCAAGCGTGGCCTGACCTTCTTGTCCACGCCGTGAGGTGCGCGTGTCGTTGGCGCGGCGACCAGCCTTCCATTTCATCGTCATCGGCGTGTTGTTGTTCCTGTTCGAGCGGCAGCAACGGCCGCCGGCAACGCTGAGCCTCTCCGTTGCCCGCGTCGAGCAGCTGCGGGCGGATCTCGTGCGCCAGACGGGTACGTCGGCTTCACCCGACCAGGAGGCAGCGCTGGTCGCGCATGAGCTGGACCAGGAGATCCTCTACCGCGAGGCGCTGGCGCGGGCGCTCGACCGCAGCGACCCGAGCATCCGCTATCGGCTCGTCGAGAAGATGCGCTTCCTCAGTGAGGGTGGCGAGGAACGACGGGATGACGAGACACTGTACCGGCAGGCACTGGCACTGGGACTGGACCGTGACGATGCGATCGTGCGGCGGGCGTTGATCGAGAAGATGCGGCTCATCGCTCGGCACGCGTTGCCGCAATCGGCACCGAGCACGGCTGCCCTGCAGGATTACCTGGAACGTCACGCTGATCAGTATCGGCAACCGCCACGGGTGCGCTTTTCGCAAGTGTTCTTGAGCAGTGCGCAGCGCGGTGCCGGCGCGGCGCACGACGCCGAGGTGCTGCTCGACAGGCTGCAGTCGGCGACGCCGCCGGCGCTCGAAGGGTTGTCCGATGCAATGCCCGTGGCGCTGGGTCACAGCTTCATGAGCGCTCGGGACATCGAGAAGCTGCTCGGCCCCGAGTTCACGCGGCAGGTGATGGCCCTTGATCCCGGAAGCTGGACGGGCCCGATCGTCTCGCCGTTCGGTGTGCACCTGGTCCGTATCGATGAACGCGACCCTGGACAATTGCCGTCGCTTGCGGCGGTGCGCCAGCAGGTGGAGCAAGCCTTTCGCGTCGAGCAGGGCGAACACTCCTATGCGGAATTCATTCGGCAGCTGCGGGTGACCTACCGGGTCGAGCACACCATGGCGGTGCCGCGCGTCAGCTCGCGAGGCAACGGATGAAGCGCACGGCACTCGCACTGCTATCGGTTCTGCTGGTGTCGTCGACCGCCTGGGGGCACGCGCTGTCGCCGGCGCTGCTCGATTTGCGCGAGACCGCCGACGGCCTGGTGGAGGTGACGTGGAAGATCTCATCCGTGCGCGTACCGGGCGCGGATTTGCGTCCGATACTTCCGGAGCATTGCCGCGCCGTGTCCACGGCGGCGGTGACCGAGGCAATGGAGAGCTTGACGACGCACTGGACGATCGATTGCAAGCCGCAGGGAATCATCGGGCAGCGCGTCGGAGTCGACGGCTTGGGCAGTGCCAAGACCGACGCGCTGGTTCGTGTTGCGCTCGCCGACGGCCGCGTGGTGCAGGCGGTGGCGCGGGCCAGTGAGCCGGTGGTGGTGGTGCAAGCCCCGGCGCGCCCCGCAACCATCGTGGTGGGCTACTGGGAGCTGGGCGTCGAGCACATCCTCAGCGGGCGCGATCATCTCCTGTTCGTCTTCGGCCTCCTGCTGCTGGCGGGCAGCTTCCGGCGCGTCATTGAGACGGTCACGGCCTTCACGGTCGGGCACAGTGTGACCCTGTCACTAGCGGTCTTGGGCGTGTCGCGGGTACCGTCGGGGCCAGTCGAGGTCGCCATTGCCATCACCATCTTCGTGCTCGCGCTCGAGCTGGCGCGCGGTTCGGAGCAACGGCCCACACTCCTGCGGCGCTTTCCCTGGGCGGTGTCGTTTGCCTTCGGCCTGTTGCACGGCTTCGGGTTTGCCGGCGCGCTGCGGGAAGCCGGCCTGCCGTCAGGCGACATTCCGCGGGCCCTGTTCTCGTTCAATGTCGGGATCGAATGCGGCCAGCTCGCCTTCATCGCGGCCGCCCTCGGATTGCACCACGCCTTGCGGCGCCTGCGCATCCAGCTCCCAGGCTGGGCCACCCTGATCCCGGCATACGCGATGGGCTCGATTGCGGTGCTGTGGTGTCTGCAACGGGCTGAGTTGCTCCTGCCCCACTGACTGCGGCGACGCAAATCGAATGCTTCGTTGGTCACCCGCACAACGATTGGGTAGTGGTCAGTTTGATTCCTGAGCGATGAACCTGCCCGCTGTAATCCAGCGAGAGACGTGCGATATTTGGATGTCGTGGCTCGATCAACCAAAGCGGCACTATTGAGTCTGGGCTCTGCCGTTCTTGCGTGGGTATTTCTAGGCGTGGCCATTCTGTGCCTGATCGGCGATCCGAGACCCGATAACCAGTTTGCTGCGACTGTAGTGAGACACCGCCGCCTATTCGACCTGTTTCTCGCATCATCGCTCGGGTCGCTTGCCGCAAGCGTGTCCCTTGGGTGGCGCGCATGGAAAGAGGGAGCCCGGTTCGCGGTCGCCCCAACTTGCCTTCTCGGATTTTTGCTTGCTCCGCTCTGCGGCTATCTTCTGCTTCAGCTTACAGGTCACTGAATGGCCATCGTCCGCCGCAAACGTCTCCGCGATCCGATCCAGCTCGCCAAGCTCAAACGATTGTGTTGTCGTTGGCCTCGCCTTGAGGTTTGTGCTTATTGATCCAGTCTGTCCAGCTTCCCGCGCTGCTTTAGCAACTCCAGAATCGGCGCATACAACGCCGCGTTGCTGGCAATCAACCCAGGTAGCTTGGTGTCGCGCTGGTTGAAGCGCAACGGCTTTCCAAAGCGATCAGTAATATGTCCGCCGGCGGCGGTGATCAGTGCGGCGCCGGCGCAGATGTCCCATTCGTTCTTCGGCGTCAGGCTGAACGTCGCGTCGCCGCGGGCTCCGGCGATGAGCGCCAGCTTGTAGGCGACGCTGCCGGTGAGCTCGATCGTGAAATCCGAGCGGAACTCGTCCCACTCGCCGCGCTCGTTTTCGGAACGGCTCGCCAGCAGCCGCGCGGCACGGAGATCGGCGGTGTCGCTGACGCGCGCCGCCGCGCCGTTGAGCGTCGTGCCGAGCCCGCGCGCGCCGGCGAAGAGCTCCTCGCGCACGGGGTTGTACTCCACGCCGAGCACGGCGGTGCCATTCTCCACCAGGCCGATGCACACGCAGAATTCGGGAATGTGCTTGATGAACTCCTTGGTGCCGTCGAGCGGATCGATGATCCAGACGCGCGCTTTGCTCAAGCGCTCGTCCGAGTCGCGCGTCTCCTCCGAGAGCCAGCCGTCGTCGGGGAACGCGTCACGGATCGCCGCGTGAATGCACTGGTTGGCTTCGAGGTCGGCTTCGGTCACTGGACTGTCATTGGGCTTGTCGCGCACCGTGTAGGCGCCATCATACCAGCGCCGGACAATCGCCCCGGCGGCGCGCGCCGCTTCGATGGCGACACTCAGCTCGCGGGTCAGCACGTGGCTCACTTTCCACGCTTCTTCTTCAGCGTCTGCTGATAGCGCCGGGTCAGCTCCGCCAGTAATGCCTCGCGGCGCGCGTACAGGCGGCGCGGCTTGCGGCGGGCGTGGTTGGCGATGGCATACGCGGTAAGGATGGGCAGCGCGACGGTGGAGTCGAGATAGCAGACCACCGTGCTGGGCAGCATGTCCGGATCGATCTTGCCCCAGCTCACGGCTTCCGCGGGCGTCGCGCCGGAGAGGCCGCCGGTGTCCGGGCGCGCGTCGGTGATCTGCAGAAAGTAATCGTGGCCCTTTTCGTCGAGGCCGAGGACTTCCTGGATTTGCGGCTCGGTCTGCAGCATGAAGTTCTTCGGCGAGCCGCCGCCGATGATCACGATGGCGCTCTTGCCTTTCGACTGCTTCGCGCCGAGCACGATGGCCGCGGTTTCGTTGACGTCGCGCGACACGTCGAACGCCAGCTGATTGTTCTGCAAGGCCATCGCCGCGACGTTCATGCCGATCGAGCTGTCGCCCGGCGACGAGGTATAGATCGGCACACCGAGCGCGTACGCCGTGGACAGCACCGAGCGGCCCGACTGGCCGAGCAACCGTTCGCGCTCGTGCACGTACTTGCCGACGCGGTAGTGAAACTCCGCGGTGCTCATCGGCCTTTGAAACTCGGGAGCGGCAATCACGGTGCGGAAGAACGCGTCCGTCTCGAGCAATACCTCGTAGTCGAAGAAGATGTCGTAGATGCGCACGATGCCCTTCTCGCGCAGGTCGACGTCGTCGGCGAAGGGCGTGCCGACGTGCATGCTCAGCCCGATGCCATAGTGGGTGTCGTGGTAGAGGTTGGCGCCGGTGCTGGTCATCCAGTCGATGAAGCCGTGCTCCATCAAAGGGATGAGCGCCGCGATGCCGAGACCGGCCGGGGTGAGCGCGCCGGTGAGACTGACGCCAATGGTGACATCATCCTCGAGCATGCGGCGGGTGAACAGCTGGCAGGCCTCGCGCAAGCGCGCCGCGTTGTACGCGAGAAAGGTGCCGTCCACCAGCTCGGTGACCGAGATGCGCTTGCCGATCGGCGTGGGATCGATGCGCGGGTGCTTGCTGAGTCGAGTATTACGTGTGGCCACCGAGTGCTCCTTCGACGAGATGTGCGCGGGCCGATCCCTACCAGCAGAGGTGCGGTGAAGCAATGCAGTGCTGAGTGCTCAGTGCTGAGTCCTGAGTGCTGAGTCCTGAGAAAAGGCAACGCAGTCCCGGGGTCGGCCAGTCCCCTCTTGCTCAGCACTCAGGACTCCGATTCAGTGATACCGCGCCGGTTGGCGGGCGGCGTGGACCTCGGCGATCAGCTGTTGCAGCGCCGCTTCCAGATCGCGGCTGTTGTTGTGCAGCTGTTGCTGCAGCTCGCGCACCCGCGGCCGCGCCGCGCCTTGACGGGCGGCGAAGTAGCGTCGTTGCAACTCGCTGCGCTCGGTGAGCAGACGATCCGTCTTCGCCAGCGACAGGAGGCGCACCGTTCCACCTTGCAGATCCGAAGTGATTGCGATGAGGCGGCTGAGCAGGCCGGTGTGATGGTTGGCGACGGCGCTGGCCAGTGCCCGGTTACTCACCGCGCGCAAGTAGAACGCGCCGCGCAGCGCCTGCAGCGCCTGGTCGGTCTGCCCCTGCTGGAGGAGGCCGTCACAGCGCCGGGCGCGGGCTACGTAGCGCGCGAAGCGTTGCCGCTCGAGCACGCCGCCGAGCGGCAGACTGAGGGCGTTGAACAGGATGCCGATCAGGTACAGCATCAGACCGACTGAGAAGAAGACGAGAACGGTGGCGAGGAGCGCGTTCACCATGATGACGGCACGCACCCCGACGACAAAGGTTCACGCAGAGGCGCAGAGACGCAGAGAAGCTGCCGCAGACGGAAACCCAAATCCCTCTTGTTATGGGCCATTGGCGCCATGGCCTCTCTGCGGCCTCGGCGGCTCTGCGTGAGCGTGTTGTGGATCATACCCAGACTAACAGGTCTGCAACCGCCGCTGCAGCTCGCGGATGGGTCGGTAGCCGATGAGCGTGATACCGAGATCGCGGATCAAGGCGCGCGTCGACGGCTCCGTGAAAAACGCGAAATCGGCGGCGCGCTGTGCCCAGGTGTCACCGATGGCGCGCATTTCCGGCTCGTCGACGGCGGCGTGCACGTAGAGCTCGCTGACGCCCGGCTTGAGGTGGTGCAGGACATTGCTCCAGTACGCGGCGGTGTCGTGCGGTGCCGGCGGTCCGCCATACCAGAAGTGGTCGGGCGACAGCACGCCGAGTGTGTCGGCCAAGGCGGCGATCCGTTCCATGCCCAGGTCGCGCATGAAGGCACGGTTCGCCATGCGGATTGGCAGGCGGTACTCGGCGGCGAGTCGGATGTAGAGATCGTGATAGGTGGCGTCGAGCTGCACCGTGCCCATGTGCGAGTCGAGATGGGTCACGTCGATGCCGGCGGCGAGCGCGGCGTCGATCTGCGCGCGGGTTTCGAGCTCGATCTCCGCCAGCGTGGCGTGTGCATAGAGCGCCGCGAGGTCGCGGTAGAAGTGGCCCCGACCGTCGACCAGACTGGGCACCGTGCCGCGGCCGGAGACCGGTCCCCATTTGAAAGTCGCCCACTCGCTGGTGTGGGTGATGTGCACGCCGAGGTCGGCGCTCGGCAGGCGCTGGGTGAAGGCGACGGTCTCCTCGAACCAGGGGCATGGCACCATGATGGTGGACGAGCAAAACGCGCCCTGTTCCAGGCCAGCAATGGTCGCGACGTTCTCCGCGTGGCACATGCCGAAGTCGTCGGCGTTGATCACCAGCAGCCGCGCGTCGCCGGGGTAGCCGAGCAATTGCCCGAGGGTTTGGGTTCGTTCCGACATCCAATCCACCTCCGCTCTCGTCCTGGCGGGAGCCGTAGGGTGAGGGCTCGCAAGCTATCCGGCAGCACGCACGCGGGCAAGCCCCTTCTACGGCATTGATCGCGCCGCGCAGCGAGATTCAGCTTGCAACCCGGCGAGTGACCTCGCGGCAACGAAGGGCACCCAAGTCCGCCTGCGCGGCCTCCCATCCCCACGTCCGCCAGACGGCATCCAGTTGGGCGGAGTTGCGGGGAGCCGCCGTCGGGCGGCTTGGCTCCGCTTCTTGCCGCGGCTTCAGCCGCCGGGTCCGCTGGACTCCCGGCGCCGGGAGCGGCAGAGTGAGCCCACTGCAACGGAGGCGCCGATGACCGAAACCTTTCACCAGGAATACGACGTCTACGTCGGGCGCGACATGGGCGGTCACGAGTATACCGTGACGCCGGATGTCGTGCGCCGGTACGCCGACGGCACCGACGATCGTCACCCGTGGTATCGCGATCCCTCGCCGTTCGGCGGGCCGGTGGCTCCGGCGCTGCTTGCCCATTCCGAGGTCTACACCAACCTGGGCTGGTACCTCCCCAACCTGATCGGCAACCTGCACGCCAAGCAGGAGTGGGAGCTGTTCCATCCCATGCTGGTGGGCGACGCCGTTCGCACGCATTCGATCGTCGTCGAGCGCTACCTGAAGCGTAACCGCGAGTACGTGGTCAACGAGGTGCTGATTACCGACGCCAACGGCCGCTGGCTGCAGCGCAGCCGCACGCACCAGAGTTTCTTGATGGACCCTTCCTCCCCTGCGAACACCTCCTTGAGCGGACGAGGTCAGGAGAGGGCCGGCTTCGTCGTCGATAAGGAGCGGGAGAAACGCACCGACCGCAAGTTCGTCGTCGGCGAGGGGTCCGGGCCGGCGCTCGACCCGGTCGAGAAAACGATCACCCACGCCATGTGCATCGCGTTTTCCGGACCGCACAAGAGCTACCACACCGATCAGGAGATGGCGCGCGCGCTGGGTTTCCCGGACATCGTGGTGCAGGGGATGATGTCCGTGTGCTTCATCTCCGAGATCATGACACGCAACTTCGGTGTCGGTTGGTTCTGCGGCGGCAAGCTCAGCGTCAGTCTGGTCAACGTGGTGTGGCCCAACGACCGCCTGGCGGTGCGCGGCAAGGTACGCGAGGAAGTGGCGGAGGGCGCCAAGACGCGCGTGCACTGCGACGTGTGGTGCGAGAAGGCGGATGGCGTGAAGACTATCGTGGGGACCGCGAGTGCACTGCGCTGACCGTCCCCACGATCACTCGGGACGTTGCCCGGGGTGATAGCGGAACCACTCGATGTAGCCGATCAACGCGTCCAGCTGTGCATCGGAGAGCTCACCGCCGATGCCGCTCATTCCCGTTCCCGCGACACCGAGGAGGATCGCGGTGCTGATGGTTTGCGGCGGCAGACGCAGCAGGTACCGGCTCCCCGCGTAGAAGGCGGGAATCGCACCCGTTTCCGGACCGAGCGGTCCGCCGGGATCGTACAGCTGCCCGTGGCAGGGCGTGCACTCGGCCTCATAGATGGCGCCGCCGAATTGCAGCTGCCGCAGATCCTGCGCGCGCCCCTGACGGGCCACGGTGCTCATGAGCAGGACGATGACCGCGATGCGGATGAACGGGCTCACGAGGGGCGACGGTAGCACAGTTGCGCTGCGCGTTGAATCGGCCGCCGGAGCCGCGCGCTGTTCGTACGCGTTGGTCAAGCTGGAGCGAAATCTTGCCGCCGATGGCCGATGGCGTATCGCTGATGGGCGGACCCATATGCCATCTGCGATCAGCCATCAGCGCGAGGCGCGCATGTTGGTTGGTCGGCGGCGCGCCTCGCTAGACCTCCGAGGCGGTACGCTGCACTTCCCCAGCGGGCCAGCCGCCATCACCGCAGTCGACTACGGCTGGTCCCCGTGACGCGCTGCGCAGCGTAACGTTCCGGAGACCACCTCGGTGGTCATCTCGATTGCCGAGTCGCCTCTGCCGCTGCATTGATAGTTGGTCATCGGCCCCGTGCAATCGATGAGCAATGGCTCTGCATCGAGACGCGTCGTCGGCAGGACGGCGAATGCCTCGCCGCTGCCCACGGTAATGGGGAAACTGTCGTTCGACCAGCGATAGATGAACGTGTTGTGCTGCACGCTCAGAAACATCTGGGCGTCTTCGTAGCTGCCGGGCCCCGTGTAGTGCTCGACATTGAGGTAGATCATCAGCTGCGCGCCGTCAGCGGCCGGGCGAACCATCGTCACAATGAAATCGTCGCCGGTGGATTCACAACTGACCGCGCCGTGATGCTCGAAGGCGCAGGGACCGGTGACAGTCAGTGAGCTCGGTCCGGTGCCTTCTTCGGGTGGAGGCGGACAGACCTCCGGATGCCACCCCGAGCCCGGCGTCGTTACGGCCGCAGGCGACACGACGACGGAAATCGGCGTCGCCGGCACGCGCGGTACGATCTTCACCGCGTCTGCCGGGTCCTTCTCGCACGCGGCGACGGCGAGGCAGGCGACGATGACGGCGGCGCATAACCGGGCTTTGCCCACCAAGTCGACGTGCGCCCCTCGATACGCCGCCAACAGAAGGCGGCTACTCGGGGTGATCGGACGGCATGTTGATTCTAAACCAGATTTCCGTTCATCCCGAGTAAGCGCGATCTTCCCACGCGCTGTATCGAGGGACGTGTCCGATTGGCGGGCAGATCCGTATGACCGGGTCATGCGCGTCTCCAGGCGCGCGCCAGGGCGAACGAAGCCAAGACGATCGACGACAGCGCGCACCCCGATAGCACCGTCAAGTCGCGTCCGAAACCGATGAGGTCGGGATAGAACAGCGCCTGACGCAGCCCGTCAATTGCATAGCGCGTCGGTACGAAGCGACTCACCACCTGAATCCAATCCGGCAGAAACGCCACTGTCGTAAACCCCCCGCCCAGGAAAAACAAATACGCCGACGCGTTCAGCCCGCTCATGGTCACCAGGCGCGCGTCGCGCAGGGCGACACCCAGGAGCGTTCCCATTCCCACCGTCGTCAGGGTCACCGCGGCCAACAACGCGATCAGCGCGAGCCCGTGGCTCCACGGTGGCACCGGCAGCATCCAGCCACACGGCCCGCTCAGCAGCAGCTTCACCCACAGCGGCCCATCGGATTCTTCGGCGCAATACGGAATGTACTGTGTGAGGAAACCGAAGGCGACGAGCGGTGCCACCAGAGTGAAGGTGATCAACGTGCCGCCGAGCAACCGTCCGACAACCAACGGCAGGCGGCCTACCGGACTGAGCACCATCAGCTTCGCCGTGCCGCGTTCGAAGTCGCGTGCCGTGAGCAATGCGGTGCCCAGCAGGCCGATGCTGATGATGATGAGCACGATGATCGGGATCACTTGATACTGAAGGAACGAGACGTTGGTTTCGCGCAGGTCGTGCTCGGCCACGGCGACGCGGTAGGGATTGGGCAGCAGGACCCCCGTCGACGGCCCGTGCAACTCCCCGAGCAGGCCCAGCTGCGGCGCGTCGAATTCGGCCACCGAGCGCGTAACGCTGCGGCGGATGTCGTCGGCGAGATCGATGTCGACATTGTTGAGGTAGACATCGACCGCGGCGGACGCGCTCGCCAGCGCCTGGTCGAAGTCTTCCGGTACCACGATGATCGCGGCGACCCGTTGTGCGCCGATGGCGCGCTCGGCCTCGGCTGCCGTCATGTCTTCGAGCAGGTAGGCGTCGCGGTCCGCCCTGATGATACGGGCCATGCGCTCGGCAAAGCGTCCCTTGCTTTGGACGACGAGCGCCACGGGTTGCTGACCGACCGAGGCCGTCAGCACGGCCACCAGCACGCCCATGCCGAGCGCCGGGAACAGCGCCGCGGCGAGCGCGGCCGGCGAGCGCCGCCAGATGGCAAGATCGTTGCGCGCCATGCCCCAGATGGCACGGATCACCGCGTCCCTCCTTTCGACAGCCTGCTCAATGTGAGCGTCGCGGCGACGAACGCCAGTGCCAGCAGCACCAGCAAATCGACGTAAACCGGCTCGGGCGTCACACGCAGGCCGTGAAACGCCCATTCCAACACGCCGACCGCGTAGTAGATCGGCGAGAGGTGCGCGATTCTCCAAATCGTCTCGCCGTCGAAGCGGGTGGGCTCGAGAGCGCCGCTGTCGACATAGAATGGCATCGCGAGCCCGAACAACAACGGCACTGCGGCGAGCGTGCGTTTGAGCAGCGCGCCCAGCCAGGCTCCGACGCAGGTAAAGATGGCGACGCACGCGGCGAGCGTGAACACGGTGGCCCACGGCGCGATCGGCACGACGCCGTAGACGAGTACGATGACGACCAGCGTCAGCGCCAGCGCCGCCGCCGCCAGCGCTCCCGCCACCACCAGTTTGCCGGCGAGCACGACACCCGCGGAGGCCGGCGATAAGCGCAGGAGCTTGACGGTCCCGCGTTCCCATTCGCGCGCGGTGGCCATTGCCCCGAGGATGCCGGCGATCACCATTGCGTCGAGCGCCAAGGCGCTGACGACGAGATACGGGATATAGCCCGTATCCTGGGGCATGACGTCGTGCTCGACCATCTGCACGCGGATGCCCGGAAATTTGTGCGCCCGCCCAAAGGCGACGATCGCCGCGGGCAGCGCGCGCTGCACGTCGTGCGTGAGATCGACGTTGACGTTGTCGATGCGCAGATCGATCGGCACCGTCACGCCGCGCTCGATGTCTGTGCTGAAGCTGGCGGGGATGGTGATGCTGCCCACCAGCCGACCGCTGTGCAAGGCGGCCTCGGCCTGGTCCGCGTCCATGGGCTTCAGGGCAAACGAATGGTGCGCGCCGAGCAAGGCCTCGACGAAGCGCTGTGCATAGGGTCCGCCGTCGTGGTCGATCAACGCGACCGGCGCGTACGCACCCGTGAGTCCGAAGAGACTGACCATCACCAGGAAACTCACGGCTGCGAGCGCGGTAAGTGCCACGAATGCCCGGTTGCCGTTCACTTGTGCGAGCTCGAGCGCCGCACTCGCTCTGAACAGGCGGAGCGTGTTCACGACGGGGCGCCCGTGCCCGTCAATGAGCGGAACACTTCAACCAGGTCCGGTGAACGGGTGCGGAAGCCTTCGACCGGGCAGACTTGACGGGCGGCGCGTACGACGTCCTCGGGAGTGGCGCCGACGGCGAGATAGACCAGCAGGCCGAAGTCGACAACCTCGGTGCGCAGCACGCCGCCGTGGCTCTGCAGCGCGGCGCGCAATGCGAGCGCGCTCTGCTCCCAGCATTCCAGCTCGAGGCAGCGCCCCGTGCGCTCGCCGAGCGCCGCCGGCGTGTCCTCGGCCACGACCTTGCCGGCCCGCAGGATGGCGACGCGGTCGCAGAGCGCTTCGGCTTCGTCGAGATAGTTGGTGGTCAACACGACGGTCCGGCCGCCGGCCCTGAGCGAGCGGATGTGCGCCCAGATCTGATGCCGCGTCTCGACGTCGACGCCGACCGTCGGCTCGTCGAGGATGAGCAGCGGTGGGTCGTGCAACAGCGCCCGCGCGATCGCCAAGCGGCGTTGCATCCCTCCGGAGAATCCGCGCACGATGTCGTGCATCCGCGTGCGCAGTCCCACCAGCTCCAGGACCTCGACGATGCGCGCTTCCGCACGTGGGACGGCGTAGAGGGCGGCGGCAAAGCGCAGGTTCTGCAGTGCCGTCACCTCGTCGTACAGCGCCGTCTCCTGCGGCAGCACGCCGATGCGGGCACGCAGGCCGGCGGCGTTGGCGGCAACGTCCTCCCCCAGCACGCGCACCGTGCCGCGCGCCGGCCGGACGAGGCCGCAGAGCACGTCGATGAACGTCGTCTTGCCGGCCCCGTTGGGTCCCACGATGCCGACCACGGTTCCCGGGAGGACGCGCAACGACAACCCGTCAAGGGCGCGCACCTGGCCGAAGGTGCAGGTCACGTCGGTGACGTCCACCGCTGCTGCCGAGGCCACTGTCGTCGACTCCGCGTCCATCATTTTCTCGAAGCGTGGGCCGGTCAGGCGCGCTCAGGACGCTGGCACCAGCGCCGCGCGCATCGCCGCTGCCGATACGCCGCGCGTCGAATCAATGATGCGAATGGTCGCGCGCGTCAGGGGCAATAGGCTCGGGGTATGGATCTTGTCGACGTTGTCCATCGCGTCGAACAGATAGAACGGCGCGGTGAGGTAGTTCACCAGCGGCACGTTCTCCAGATGGAACGGGCCGCCGTCGGTGGTGGGGAAGGGCGCCAGCGCCGTCGGCGTCATGAGCAACGAGCGTTCGAGGTGCTCGGCTTCGATCGCCTCCCACACGGCGGCTTCGAGCGCCGGGATGCGGCTGGTGAACCACCAGCGCGGCTCGGGTTCACCGCTGGGCACGAGGCGGCCATTCTTCTCAACGATCTCTCGAGCGGCGTGCTCCAGGTGGACTTCGAGCACCACACGATCGAGATCATGACGGTGGTGCTGGATGAACGAGCGCACGCCGGCGCCGCCGGCCATGTGCCCGGCGTTGATGAGGAAGACGAGGCGATGCGGGCGCTGCCGACGCGGCAGGGCCGCCCAGTACTTGGCCTGTGCCAGCACCAGGGCCATGCCGGAGGCATCCTCGACTGCCGATGCCCAGGGCCCGTCGTGATGCGTGCCGATGATTACCCATTCGTCGTCGGCACCGGGGAGCTCGGCGACGACGTTGTGCGAGACGACTTGCGAGATGACCGCCTCGACGCGCAATTCCACGCGCACGCTGTGGGTGGTGAGCAGCGTGCGCAAGCGTGCGCCATCAGCCGCGCCGATCCACACGCCGGGAATGGGACGCGCAATGCCGTCGTACGGCACATAGTACTGACACCCGCCTCCCGGATAGCCGTGCAGGACGCCGATGAACGCCATGGCGCCCGCCGCGAGTGAGGGCTCCATGACGTGTTGGATCTCGCGCCCGAACGGCAGCACCTGCAACGCCTGTGCGAAGGTGTCGCGCGGATCGTAGCGGAAGCCGGCCCGCTGCGCGGCTGCCGGCGCCTGCTCCGAGGCGCGTCGGTCGTCGAGGCGCCGGTGCACGGTGAAGGCGGGTGGCACTTGCAACACGGTTACGTCATAGAGCGACGCCTTGCCGCGCACCGTTTCGGGGGTGCCGGTGTCGAAAGCTGCCAGGTCGGCAACCAGTCCTGCGGTCGGCGCCGAGAACGGCAGCGCGAAGCACGGGATCTCGAAGCGTTCGTGGCCGGCATCGACACAGAGCGACGCAGCGCCCGGCTGCCAATAGGGCACGTCGACGGGCTCGAGGCGTACGTTCTCCAATCCCAATTCCAGAAAACGCGCCTGACAGAACTGCTCCGCCCACCGATCGGCGGGATAGCCCGGCCGCCGAATGCCTTGTGCGTGGATCGCTTCGATCCAACTCACGAGCGTGTGTTCGTCGGCAATCGCGGCAGGCTGAAGCGTGTGCGGCACAGCCGCCCTGTTAGCCCAAGACGCCCCTTGTATCAAAGGCCCTGCGGGCGGCGTCCTTTCTATGGGCTGCTCCCCGTTGGGTCGCGAGGCGCTGCCAAGTCCGACAGAGTGCTCACGGAGGACCGCCTGAGGCTCCGTCTTCTAAAGGACCATCTCGGAAGGCTTCGGCGCCGCGCAACGCGCGGGAAAGCGTCCGGCGCGGCGGCCGCGCTCGGCATAGCGGCGGGCAACGGCGGGAGTGTTTCCGAGAGTGGCCTGGTTCGTTCGAGGTGCAGCCTCGATTGATCGGGCACGGTACCGGTTCGTTCGGACGCCGCGAGGGTTCAGTCGTCCACGGCGCCCGAATGAACCTTCGGCGCCTTGAAATTTTTGAGCGCGGCGCTCGAATGAACCCTGAACTTGTCCGAAATTTCGCAGCCGGCTCTCGAATGAACCCTCAACTTCTCCGAATTTTGGCAGCCAGCTCTCGAATGAACCCTAAACTTGTCCGAAATTTCGCAGCCGGCGCTCGAATGAACCCTAAACTTCTGCCAATTTTCGAGACTTTTCTAGGCGTTTTGTAAGTTGGCGAATTCCCGCGCATTTCTCGGAAAAAACGAGGCATCATGTGCGTGGATTGCCCGGAAATAATCACCGAGTGTGCGCCGCCGCTCATGAAAACGTGAGGAGTGCCTCTGTTTTGGATCAAATCACGACGACATGGCGTCGAATTGCTCGCAATTGTGCACGTGTGTCTCGCGAATTGATCCGTTCTGCGCATGTTTGCCTCACGCAAACGGTCAGAAAATGGAGTCTCTCCTGCTCGATTGGTGTCGAAACCCACAATGTTCAACGTAGCGGAGAATGAAACCACGAAGGACACGAAGCTCACGAAGGAAATTGAACGCGAAGA
>CAZTDK010000071.1:0-14515 GCA_964611965.1 uncultured Binatia bacterium (SeqCode)
CCTCGGCTTCAGCCTCCTGTCGCAGCTGACCGAGCCGCAGTCAGGGCTTTGAGCGAAGGACGCCGGCTGCAGACCTTGTTGGGTTTGGCAGTGCGTAGCGAACCCCTTGCGGAGTGGTCCATAGCGCGACGCCGACCGCGGGTCTGGTTGACACATGGCGCGCTGGCGTAATACGAGCCTGCCTTGCGGGGGGAAGTGTTGCGTGATCCGGGGATTTCTGATGCTGGACGGCCCGCGCTATGAGACATTGCTGCGCACCACCACCGGCGACCTGCACGATCGCCATCCCGATCGGTTCAAGCGTTTCCTCAAGAAAGGTTCGGCGCACACCGTTCTCGAGTTGCCCGGTTTCTACGCGCTGGCGGTGGACGGGACGGTCGTTCGGGACTGGACCGCTGACTTCCTCACCAACGGGCCGCAGTGGCAAGACTTGATAGACCAGTAGCGGAACAACCTGCGACGGCAACGCATTCGCCGCCCGGCAAGCCGCGCGCTGCCGCGTTGCCGGACCATCGTGGTCCGGCAACCTCATATCTATTGTGGATCGCTCTGGCGTTGGCTCTGATCACCGCAGCAGTCTACGCGCCCGTCCACAACCACGACTTTCTCAGCTACGACGACATGGAGTACGTCGTCGACAACCCGCACGTGAATGCCGGTTTTACCAAGGACGGACTGGTCTGGGCGTGGACCAGCGTGCACCAGGCAACCTGGCACCCGCTGGCGTCGCTCTCGCATATCGTGGATTGTCAGCTGTTTGGAGTACAGCCAGGGCCGCAACATCTCGGCAACGTCCTTCTCCACGTGCTCAACACGCTCTTGCTCTTCGGGGTTCTGGTCCGCATGACGGCGCAACCCTGGCGCAGCGCCTGTGTTGCCGCCCTTTTCGCGCTCCATCCGCTGCATGTGGAATCGGTCGCCTGGATTTCAGAACGCAAGGACGTCCTGAGCACGTTCTTTTGGATGCTGACCCTGTGGAGCTATATCGCCTACGTCCGGCGTCCCGGTGCGGGTCGCTACGGTGCGGTTCTGGCGGCGTATACTGCGGCGCTGCTGTCCAAACCGATGGTTGTGACTTTGCCATTCGTGCTGCTGTTGCTTGATGTGTGGCCGTTGGAGAGGTGGGGAGGCAAGGCCGCGGAGCGGACGAGGCGGGCACGTACAGCGGAGCCGAGCGGTGGTGGGGCAGAGGAGTTTCGGGTTCTCCGGCTACCCAGCTCCTCCCTGGTTATCGAAAAGCTTCCGTTCCTACTGCTAGCGGCCATAGTCGCGGTGATCACCTTCATCGTTCAGCAGCGGGCGGCTGCCGTGGTGCCATTGGCGGATTCGCCGATGGGCGACCGGGCTGCCAATGTTGTCGTCGCGTATGCGGCGTATCTCAAGCAGATGGTGTGGCCTGTCGGCTTGGCAATCTTCTATCCCTTTGAGGCATCGTTACCCGGATGGAAGGTTGCCGGCGCCGTCGGTATCTTGATCAGCATCAGCCTTGCGGTGTTATGGGGAGCGCGCCGTCGCCCATATCTCCTCGTTGGCTGGCTGTGGTACCTGGGAACCCTGGTGCCCGTGATTGGCTTTGTGCGCATTGGCGATCTCGCCATGGCCGACCGTTATGCCTACGTTCCGCTGATCGGCATCTTCATCATTGTCGTGTGGGGCGTTCCTGACCTGCTCGGGGGGTGGAAGTATTCTACTGTGGCGTGCGTCTTGGTTGCGACCGTCGTTCTGGGAGCCTGCGCCATCCTTACCACGCGGCAACTGCACTTCTGGCAGGACAGCCGCAGCCTGTTTGAGCATGCATCGGCGGTGACAACGGACAACTATGTGGCGGAGGTGAACCTCGGTATGGCGCTGGCCGAGCAGGGAGAGAAGGATCAGGCCTTTGCGCACGTCGCTGCGGCGGTCAGGATGAATCCGAGGTACCCGGTGGCGCAGTACGCGCTTGGCGTCCTGCTCAACAAGCGCGGCGACCACAGCGCCGCCGAGGAACATTTCCGTACGGCGCTGCGCTTGTATCCGGACTACGGCCAAGCGCACGCCGGCCTGGCAGGGACGCTTGCGGCGACCGGAGACCTCGACGGCGCGGTGGCGCATTACCGCGAGGCACTGCGGGGAAACCCCGATCTCCCCGACGTGCACGACAATCTGGGGATGGTGCTTGCAGCCGTGGGACAGCCCGACGCGGCGCTTACGGAGCTCGCTGAAGGGGTGCGCTTGGCGCCGCATCACGCGGTGGCGCAATACAACTTCGCCGCGGCGTTGGCTGTTGCGGGTCATCTCCAGGAGGCGGTTACACACTTCCGCCTGGCGGCGCAGATCGACCCGCGTTTTGTTGAGGCGCGCTATGGTTTGGCCGTGGCGCTGGCGAAGTCCGGGCAGGTGCGCGAGGCGGTAGCCGAGTTTGATGGCCTGCTGCGAGAGCAACCGCAGGTTCCGTCTGTGGAGACGATGCTTGCATGGTTGCTCGCCACGCCGGAAGATCCTCGACTGCGCGACGGGCCACGCGCCGTGCGCTTGGCTGAGGATGCGGTGGAGCGTACGAATCGTCAGGACCCCGACGCGTTGAACAGTTTGGCGGCTGCCGACGCCGAAAGCGGCCGTTTCGACGAAGCCGTGCAGACGGCGGAGGTGGCGCTGACCATCGCCCGTGCGCAGGGCAGGACATCGCTCGCGAGTGCGCTCGCTGATCGGCTGGCGCTCTATCGCGCCGGTCACCCGGCACGTGACCTGCTGCGCGGCACGCAACCGTAGGGGGCCGACAACCGAAAGGAGACAACAGACTTACAGACAACAGACTGGATTTGATCCGTGGCCCATCTTGTTGCCCGGACGACTCTTGTCTGGCCGTGTGTTGTCTGTTGTCTCAGCGGCTGTCGTCTGTCGGCTTGAACCGCTGGCTCTGGCAGCGTAGATTCCAGCTCGCGTGAGGCAGATCAGCAAGCCACGGGTGCCGCGGATGAGATGGAGGGTGTCGACATGCTCCCACCGAAGCCCAACACCCCATGAGCAGAGGAGTTTCCAGCCATGACACAACTCGAAGCGGCGCGTCGAGGCGTCATCACCGCAGAGATGCGTCGCGTTGCCCAGCGCGAGGCGGTGAGCGCAGAGTTCATCTGCGACGAAGTGGCGCGCGGACGGCTGGTAATTCCGGCTAATCAGCGTCACTTGGCGGGCAGCGGTGCCGCTACGCCGGGTACCAATGGGGTGCGCGGCGAAGATTCCGACGTCCAAGACGGGATGCCCACCACCTGTTTTCCTGGGGACCCCGATGTTCCTATCGGCCACCCCGGGGCGCGCGAAGAGGCGCGCCTCTGGGTGAACCAAACCGTGGCGCAGCGCTGGGCGATGATCAACGATCCCAATTGCCTGCGCGGGGAGCGCGCGCCAAAACGGCTTGATCCTACTGGCATCGGCCGTCGCATCACCACCAAGATCAACGCCAACATCGGCGCCTCACCGGTGAGCAGCGGCACGCATGCCGAGGTCGAGAAGCTGCAGTGGGCGCAGAAGTACGGCGCTGACACGCTGATGGATCTGTCGACCGGGGGAAGCCTGGCGGAATGCCGTCAAGCGATCATCGACCACAGCACCATTCCGATTGGCACGGTACCCATCTACAGCATGATCATCGGACGCCGCATTGAGGATCTCAGTTACGACCTGATCCTCAAGGAGATCGAGCGCCAGGCGCAGCAAGGTGTTGACTACTTCACCATTCACGCCGGGGTGCTCAAGGAGCACCTGCCGCTGATCAAGAACCGGCTGACCGGTATTGTTTCGCGTGGCGGCTCGCTGTTGGCGAAATGGATGATCGTGCACGGCAAGCAAAACCCGATGTACGAGATGTTCGACGAGATCAGCGCGATCATGCGCGAGTACGACGTGACGTATTCGCTGGGCGACGGGTTGCGGCCTGGCTGTACCGCGGATGCCACCGATGCGGCGCAGCTCGCCGAGCTGCATACGCTGGCGGAGCTCGTGCAGCGCGCCCGTGCCTCGGGTGTGCAGGCCATGGTCGAAGGACCTGGACACGTTCCACTCGATCAAATCGCTTTCAACATGCAGCTGCAACAGCGGCTGTGCGACGATGCGCCGTTTTACGTGCTCGGGCCGTTGGTGACCGACGTCTTCCCGGGTTACGACCATATCACCAGTGCCATCGGTGCGACCGAAGCAGCGCGCGCCGGCGCCGCCATGCTGTGCTACGTCACGCCGAAGGAACACGTCGGCCTCCCGAAAGCTCAGGACGTCAAGGATGGGTGCATCGCATACAAAATCGCGGCGCACGCCGGTGACATCGCGCGCGGTATCGCCGGGGCGCGGCAGTGGGATGACGACCTGTCGCGCGCGCGCGCCGCGCTGAATTGGCCGCGACAGTTCGAGCTTGCCTTTGACGGAGAAACCGCGCGCGCCTTGCATGACGAGGATCTCGAGGTCGACACCGACTTCTGCGCTATGTGCGGCCATGATTGGTGTAGCATGCGCATCTCGAAGGAAATCGAGGCCTTCGCCAGCGGTAAGGATGCCGACTTCCAACCCTCGCAGCGCGCCGTGCGCAGTCCCGGAGTAGGTGCCGAGGGCCGCGAGCTCCTGCAGCGCCGCGCCGTCGTCGTGCCGGTGGTGGCTGACAAGCGTGCCTGCCACAGCGAGCTGCTGCCGGATACGGCTGACGCCCAGGCCGTGCAGGCCGCGGTGTTGAGGGAGTAGGTTTTTTGCGAGGAGAATCACGAAAACACGAAAGGGGAGATCAATTCTTTTTCGTGCATTCGTGCATTCGTGCATTCGTGCTTTCTATAGGCGCGCGCTGAGTAGCGGAAGAGAATGGAAGTGAGGAGGACGTATGCGTGAACGATGCGGTACCGTGGCAGCTTTTGTAGTTGTGCTGACAGTGATGACGATGGCGGCAGTGCGCGTGCCGGTGGCCTACGCCGGTGCCGAAGACTGGAATGACAAGCAAATCGCGTGGAAGAGCTACGACGAGGGGGTGGCCGAAGCCAAGAAGGACAAGCGCCCCATCTGTTTGATCTTCTACACCAGCTGGTGTCCGCATTGCGCCAACTATTCCAAAGTCTTCAGCGACCCGAAGGTGGTGGAGAAGTCGAAAGCCTTCGTGATGATCCGCTTGGATGCCGACAAGAACCCGGACCTCGGCAAGAAGTACAGCCCGGATGGCTCCTACATCCCGCGCACCTTTTTCCTGTCACCGGGCGGCGAACTCGACCCGTCACTGAGCGAGGCGCGGGCGCAGTACAAGTACTTTTACGATGAAAAGGATCCGGCTTCTGTGCTCGCGGGAATGGACCGCGCACTGCAAAAGATCGCTGCGAAGTGAAGTCCGGTTGCGCGCTCGGGGGCGGCGCAATAATCAATATCGCTATACGATGTAAGTCATGTGGGGCGCCCCCCGGAAAGTGCTCCCGCGCGTGCGGCGGCTGCTCGTGGGTGGCAGGGCAGCGCCAACCGGGCTCAGGGCGCATTTTCTGGCTCGCAGTGAGCCATTCCCGCGCGGCGGGACGTTGTCCATCCGCCGCTCGCCGCCGGCCCGCGTCTCTCGCCGCTAGACACGGAAGACGGTGCATGGAACGCGTCGGCGGGCTTGGCATCCAGGCGATCGGGGGGGGGCTCGGCCGGCCGTGCACGACCTGTGCGGATTTTTCTTGACAGACGGCCTGTGCGCTGTGATAAGGTCCCGCTGTGTATCTGAGGGGAGCACCTTGAAACAGTGGCACTTGGTGTCGTGGCGCGGGGCGCAGCGCGCGCGCTCGCGATCCGCGAGGGGCTTAGTCGAAGATTTTTATTGACAGTGGATGGGCGGTCTGTGGTACATTCGTGCACGTCTTACGCGGTAAGTCTTACGGGAGTCCGGCTTACGAGCCCTTTCGGGGTCGCCGGAGTTGAAGAACGGGGGTCCAATGAGAACAGTCCGACAGGGTGAGCGACGCGGCGCATACCGGGTGCAATCGGTGGGCTGTGATCGGCAACTTCCGTTGTCTTCTTCGTCGAAGGAGAAAATCATCATGATGAAGCGTCTGCCCCATCGGGCGATCCGCAGCTTGCAGGTTGTGGCGCTGTGCGCCGTCGCGCTCGGCGCGTTCGCCAGCACCGCGGCCGCGCAGTCGTTCTCTGCCGTGAGCAATACAACCGCCGGCAGCACCCTATCGCCTACCAACTCGGGCATCAATTTTGGCTCCGCAAATATCAATTTGCAGACGAACACCGCGTCCTCGGTAGTGTCACGCTTCAGCTGGAATTTGAGTGCTGACACCAACGCGTCGACCGCCGCTACAGTCACGGAGACCGGCACGGCCACGCACAACATCAATTTCAGCGTCACCGCCCCGGCAGCCTATCGAGTCATTGTGTCGATGACGCGTCAAGGCGACCTGAACCGCGTCGCAAACGGCCACCAGAACAACGCCAGCGGCAGTGTCAGTGCGGTCACCGGGTCGTTTACTGGCGGGTCGTTGTTCTCCGGCAGTCCGAACTATGGCGCCGCTCCCTCGCTGGCGGCTGCTGGCACCTCCAATGAGACAGTGATCAACGATTCCGGGAGCTTCCTTATTAACGGTAACAGTAACGGCGTTACGCAAAACCATACCCTGAAATTCACCTGGACCGGTACCGTCACGAGTAACCAACGAGAAATGGCCGTCCGCATGGGTGACACGGCGACTGGTATTACTACCACTCCGGCATTCAGCGCCGGCGTCTATCCGGGCAGTCCGAGTCGCACCCAGGCGTCTGACGGTCACGTCGTTTCATTGTCACTGCAAGCCCGTTCGTGCGGTGACGGTAACGTCGACGCGGATCTTGGCGAGCAGTGCGACTTGGGTGGCGCCAATGGACAGCCCAGCTCATGTTGCACCTCCCTCTGCAAGTTTGTTGCAGTCAATACGGAGTGTCGCGCGTCAGCTGGCATCTGTGACACTCACGAAGTCTGCACCGGTGCAAGCGCGACGTGTCCGACCGATGTCTTTGTCGCCAGTGGAACGCTCTGCCGTGCGTCAACCGGCACGTGCGATACTCAGGAGAACTGCACGGGGACGGCTGCGGCTTGCCCACCTGACACGCCTACGGTACCGCTCGGCACGTTGTGCCGCGCCTCGGCTGGCGCTTGTGATGTCAATGAATTTTGCACCGGGACGTCAAACAGCTGTCCAACCGATGCGTTCCGGCCGGCCAGTTTCTCATGTCGAGCCCCCGCCGGTACGTGTGACGTTGAAGAATTCTGCACAGGATCGACTGCCGCCTGCCCAGGGGACGCCATCCGGCCAAGTACCTTTGTGTGCCGCCCTGCCGTGGCCGGGGGCTGCGATGTGGCGGAACAGTGCACCGGTACGAGTACAGCCTGCCCTGCGGACGTAGTGAATCCGAGCACTACGGTGTGCCGGCCATTCAGCGGCGACGTCTGTGATGGTGGCGCAGAGAACTGCACCGGTACAAGCAACGCCTGTCCCACCGACAACCAGGCACCGGCCAACACCATCTGTCGTGCGGCAGTCGACAACTGCGATGTCACCGAAGTATGCGACGGCGTCAGCAACACCTGTCCGGCAGATGCGTTCCTGCCCGTTAACACCTCCTGCCGTCCTGCCGTCGATTTCTGCGATGCTGCGGAGGTCTGTACCGGTACGAGCGGTTTCTGTCCGGCTGACGCCAAGCAGCCGAGTACACTGCTGTGTCGTGACGTGGCACCTGGAAGCAACTGCGACGTGCAAGAGTTCTGCACCGGCAGTGACGACGCCTGCCCGGCCGATAGCTACAAGGACAATACAAACACCTGCCGGAATTCCGCTGGGGTCTGTGACCCCGCTGAAAACTGCACTGGAACGAACGCGTTCTGTCCCGCCGATGCAAAATCGCCCACGTCAACGCTGTGCCGCGCCGCAGTAGCCGGTTCCGGCGGCGCATCGACCTGCGACGTCGATGAGTTCTGCGACGGAACCCACGCCGCTTGCCCCACCGATACCTTCCAATCCAACGTGACTGTCTGCCGCCCGGCCGCTGACGTCTGCGACAAGCCGGAGACCTGCACCGGGCACAGCAACACCTGCCCGAGTGACTCATTCAAGGCCGCGAGCGTCCAGTGTCGTGGGATCGCTGGTCCGTGCGACATCGCGGAGAATTGCACTGGTTCGGACGCCGCCTGTCCGACCGACACCTTCAAGGCGAGCACCGTGACGTGTCGCGCCTCGGCGTGCAGCGGCCCGTCCTGCTGTGACGTCGCGGAGACCTGTACGGGGTCGGCCGCCGCCTGCCCGGCGGATGCCTTCCTGCCATCGAGCACCGTCTGCCGCGCCCAAAACGGCGTCTGCGACGTGGCGGAATCCTGCACCGGCACGCAAGCCTTCTGCCCCTCGGACAGCTTCGCGCCCACCAGCCAGCAATGCCGCGCCCCCGCCAACCAGTGTGACGCGGCAGAGAACTGCACGGGAAGCAATCGCAACTGCCCACTCGACCAGAACCAACCGAATGGGACCCTCTGCAACGACGGTACCGTGTGTACGCAGACTGACACCTGCCACAACGGGACCTGCGTGGGCAGCAACCCGCAAGTCTGTCAGCCGTGGGAAAGCTGCGATCCGATCATCGGCTGCAACGGCCCGACGTGGACCCCGACTCCGATTCCGCCCACGCCGACGCCCACGCCGACTTTCATCGGACCAAACTGTTCTGATACCAACTCTCCGAACAACCCCTGCAGCCCAGGTGGCGGCTCGAAGCGAACCGACTGCAACATCGAATGGCAACTCAATCCGCCCATTCCACCGATCGGTGGCCTGAACCAGCAAACCCTGCCACCACATCGGCGCGTTTGTTACGAGGGTGATCCGCGCTGCGACATTGATTCGAACCTCACTAACCATAGCTGCACCTTCCAGACCATGATCTGTGCCAACAACTCAGATCCTCGACTGACCTCCTGCCTGCCCTCGGATTTCAACTCGCTGACGATCATGAGTCCGAGAGACAACAGCAGCAGCCAGGCCGATCAGGACAATCTATCGGCGATCAGCGTCGCGTCCCTGTTCAGCTTCGGCTTCAACACCCAAAACGAGACCCCGCAACACTACCGGGTGCTCAACGGCCTCAGCGCGAACACTCCAGTCCCGTTCACCGTGCAGAATCGCTGCAGCAGCCTGATCTCGATCGAGGTCCCGTTGAAACTGACTCCCGCCAACAAGGAGCGGTCGGCGCGGCGCACGCTCAAGGTGAAAGCGACGACGAGCGCATTGACGACGGACACCGATTCGCTGACCCTGATCTGCCGGCCAAGCACCTGCGGGGACGGCATCATCCAGCTCGATCACGAGACCTGTGACGATGGCAATCGCATCAACGGCGACGGTTGCGACCAGGCCTGCCAGATTGAGGGCTCCACACCAACTCCGACCGGCACCTTCTTCACCCGGACGCCAACCCCGACCGAGAGCCCGCGGCCTTCCCCGACCCCCAGCCTGACGCCTTCGCCAACCGACACGCCCACCGAGACGCCGACGTTGACGCCAACCGACACCCCGACTGAGACGCCTACGCTCACGCCAACGGAGACGCCGACAATAACGCAGACACCGACGCCGACGGAGACGCTCGTCCCGGGTCAGAACACTCGTACCTTCACACCAACACCAACCAAGACCAGTACCGGTACAAACACACCGACGGCGACGAACACGCCGACGCGCACGCCGACGCCGACCCCGACGAATACGCCGACGCGCACCAATACCTCCACTCCTACGCCGTCGTTTACGCCGACCTTCATAGGCCGGACTTGTAACCTGGCAGGAACCACGAGCGCCACGATCAACGCTCGGCTCGTCGTGCTGACCTTGCCGCTGGCTGGATCGCAGGTTTGGCAGTTTGGGTTCCTCAAACCCGACAACACCAGAGACATGAGTATTCCGCCCAGTGCCAGTCACTTCAACTGCGCCAGCACTGTCTTCACCGGGGTCAACGTGAAAGTCTGCGCCCGCCTGGATGCTACCCAGACGTGTAAGAACGGTCCCAGCATCGGCACGGTCTGCCATTGCGCCAGTCCGCCCGCTTCGTGCACCAACGCCAGTGAATGCGGCGCTGGGTTCCTCTGCGACGTCACCAACGGCACCGGTATCGTCGACTGTGCTGGCGGCGACCTCAGCGGATACAACAGCCTGACGCAGATTGATCACAACACCAATCAGGCGTCGGTCCAGGGCCAGCCGAATATCGGCCTGCCATCCGACCCGAGTTGCACCGCGACCTACCTGTCGGCGGACGGGGTTACAGTCTTGAGTTCGTGTATTGAGGGTAGCGGTGCGGATTGCAGCGGCACGCCGAATACACACCTGGGTGTCTGCAATAGCCCTGTGGTGCAGAACTTCACTGGCGCCTACCCGGCCGGTGGCTTCAAGATCCACGAATCCATCGACCTGAGCTTCCAGATCGGCCAAGATTGCAGTGCGCTCACCTGCTTCTGCGGGGTTGCTGCCTGCAGCGGTGGCAGCAATCCTGGGGCGCGCTGCAGCTCGGCTGGCGACTGCCTTGGCGGCGGCACCTGTGCGGCGAACAACGGCTCTACCTGTACCTCGAGCGCCAGCTGCGTGTTCTCGAACATGATCCAACAAGGTGTGTGCGGCGTCTGCCCGCCGGATACCTGCCCACTCCAGGATGGTGAGCTCTCAATCGCGGGTGACATCACCAGCGGCCAGTCGAAGGGCGTGGTCTGGCAGGTGAACGACACGGCCTTGATCATGGGTACGACCGGTGCCGGCAATGGGGCCGCCATCTGCGGTTCCGCTTCCGGCGGTCCGAACTGCCTGACGACGCTGACCGGGACCAGTTTCGGAAACTGTGTGGCTGCGCCGCCTGCGAGCGTCTCCGGCGCGTCGGTGGCGCTCACGTTCCCAGCGATCGATCTCGACCCGACGATTGGCGACTTCGTCGCCGGACTCAGGTTGAGCTGTCAGTAAAAGCTTGACGCGAAATGCGAAACGGCTTGGAGGTGGAGTGCGACGCGGCTCCACCTCCAGCCCAATGAGGCCTAGTGATGCCAATTAGCCAAAGAGGGGGAGCGATGGACCAGGAAAAGATGATGCGGCAACGGTCGTCGAAAAGCGAGGCTCCGGTGCGCTTCGAGTCGCCTGGTCCGGCCTGTGGTACACGACACGGCTTGGTGCTGAGAAATCAGTGGAGGGTTACCATGAGTAGGTATCCGGGACGTCTGTTGCCCACATCGTTGATTGTCACGGTCCTCGTTCTCGCGGCGCTGGCCGGAGGAGAGCGGCGCGCCAACGCCCAGATTACCGGGCTGGCGACGGACAATAGCAACAGCTCCGGTAGCGTCTCCTCCGGCACCGGTCAGAACCTGTGTACGACCAACGTTTTCGGCACCGTTGCCCCGCTCGGCGGAAACATCGGGGAGAGCCGCAATATTGTGAATATTACGGCGAGCTCGCCGACGAGCTTCACGACGCGGTTCGTCGCCGACCTCTGCACCGACTCGGGCGGCAGCACCATCAGCAGCGTCCTGACCTTTAGCTGCGATCCGGGCGCAAACAGCGAATTGCTTAGCGTGGATTCGCGGACGAATTTCGGAGTTCTCGCTCCTTCGGGAACCAACTACCGCCTAACGGTCACGAACAAGATTTCTGGAGAAGCCGACGTCAACAACGACGGCGGCGGAGCCCCCACCGACCAGGTGAGCACGGTCTCGACAGCGGTAAGCGGTGCCCCGCAGTTCGGCGGAGGCACGCTCAACTTGACGAGCGGGTTGCCTATCAACATCAGCTCCGGGAGCGCTCCCTTCAACACTACCTCCGCGTCCGTCAAGTTTGTCGGCGCCGGCACCGGTGGGTCGGCAGCACAGCAAGTCAGATCGGTGTGGTCTGCAAGCTGCAGCACTCCGGACAACGGACAAGAATGCGGCATCCGTATCGGCCTGCCCTGCAGCATCACCGGCGGCGCCGCGCTGGTCGGCGACACGACGTTTGGACCAGGCGGCCTGTATCCCGGATCGCCTACGCGCGATCAAACGCAGGATGGGCATTTCGTAACCGTCGGCCTGGAATTCTGCGGCGACGGCATCGTTCAGCAGGATGGCGTCCTCAACGAAGCTTGCGACAACGGCCTCGACCCGGTTACCGGTAACGGAGGCACCAATTCCTGCTGTAGCGCCAACTGCCAGGTTGTGAGCAACGGCACAACGTGCCGCTCGGTGGCTGGCGAGTGCGATCTGGCGGAGGTCTGCAACGGCGTCTCGCCGGTATGCCCAACCGACGTGAAGAAGGCGAACAATACGCCATGTACGGACGACGGTAACCCCTGCAGCAATGACATCTGCAACGGCGCCAGCAACACGTGCCAGCACCCGGCTGGTCATGCGGGTAGCGTGTGTCGCGCCTCGATCGACGCGCAATGCGATCCGCAAGAAGTCTGCACCGGGGCGTCGACGGCCTGCCCTGCGGATGTGCATCAAGCGGATACGCTGCCATGCGCCTCCGACGGCAACCCCTGCACCTCAGATCACTGCAGCAACAGCTCTGGCACCTGTGTGCACACCGCCGCCAACCCGGGCACGGTGTGTCGCGCGGCAACCGATGTTTGCGATGTGGCCGAGACGTGTACGGGAACCAGCACCGCGTGCCCGGCTGATGCCGTAGCGGCTGTGAATACGTCGTGCCCCGATGACGGCAAACTGTGTACCCACGATATCTGCGACGGCACATCCAAGGCCTGTACTCATCCGGGGGCGAACGCCGGAGAGGTCTGCCGGCCAGCGGTTGGCGATGGCTCCTGCGATTTCGACGAAGTGTGTGATGGCGTGAGCCAGGACTGTCCGGCTGACGTAGTAGCAGCGGCAGGGATTCGCTGCCGTGACGAAGCGGGTCCGTGTGACGTTCCCGAGTACTGTGATGGAACCAGCGGCTTCTGCCCGGCGGATGGGAAGCAGCCAGTAAACTTCGTCTGTCGCCCGCAGATTGGCGGAGCGGACGGGGTGTGCGACGTCGCTGAGGTGTGTGACGGCGTAAGTGACGCTTGCCCCCCTGATGGCGTGGAGCCGCAGGGTACGGTCTGTCGCGCGGCAGCCGGGGACTGTGACGTCGCCGAAGTCTGCGATGGAACGCTCAAGACGTGTCCGGCGGACCAGCTCGCCAGCAGCGCTGTGGTCTGCCGCGATGTAGCACCTGGAGCCGCAGGAATCTGCGACGTACCCGAATACTGCACCGGAACTTTCCAGAATTGTCCTTTCGATGAGAAGGTCCCGACCTTCGGCCTCAATTGCCGGCCGGCGGTTAGCATGTGCGACGTAGACGAATACTGTGATGGTGCGAATAACACCTGCCCCACCGATACGTTTGCACCACCCCAGACTTGCCGCGCTTCGGCGGGGATTTGCGATGCGGAGGAAAGCTGCACGGGTACTTCGGCAAGCTGCCCGCCAGACTCGTTCCTGCCATCGAGCACACTCTGCCGCGGGGTGGCCGGAATCTGTGACGTGCAGGAGAACTGCACTGGTAGCAGCGCTGCTTGCCCGGTCGATACATTCAAGTCGACAACGACGATCTGTCGGGGGGCAGACAGCAGCGGTTGCGATGTGGATGACCACTGTTCTGGGACCGATTCCGCGTGTCCACCGGATGCGAAGGAACCCGATGGCTTCCAGTGCGTCGGCACCAATCCGAATACGTGCCTAAATGCTTGTGTAACGGGTGTGTGCACCGACGCGTGTCCAGGATCCGGGGACATCAACAATCCGGCGCCGAACGCGGTCTGCCCGATTCCTGGGACTCACGTGGTTCCGCAGTGTTGCGGAAACGGGTTGGTCGAAGGTGGTGAGCAGTGCGACGATGGTAATCAGGTATCGGGTGGCGATGCGTGTCCGTCTTTGCCTTCGGACGACTGCCAACTCGGTGCGAGCAGCGGCTTGATTCGTGGCAATACTCGTAACCCAGCTACCGACAAGGGTGGCTGTCAAGTCGAGTACTCAGTGCTGAACCCTTGGGCGGTTCCGGATCGGTTCGGGTTCGCGGCGTGGTGACTTTCAACGATATAACCGAACACAGGAAAGCGGAAGAGGAGCTGCGCCGGCACCGCGAAAGCCTGCAGAACCAGAACATCATGCTTACCGCGCTGGGAAAAAGCAAGACGGTAGCCGCGGGGAAGCCGGAAGCGGCCTTCCGGGAAGCCTCCGAGATCGCCGCCCACGCCCTGGAAGCCGAACAGGTAAGCGTCTGGCTCTTCAACGAGGACCGGTCCGGGCTGATCTGCGCGGACCTGTACGCGCGCGTAAAGCACGCGCACAGCAGCGGGCTCAGGCTGCCGGCCTCCGCGAACCCGTTCTATTTCAAGGTCCTGGAGACGGAACGCATGATAGCGGTGTCCGATACGGCCAACGATGCCCGGACCAACGAGTTCAGGGATTCCTATCTGGCGCCGAACAATATCTCCTCCCTGCTGGACGTGGCGGTAACGCTGGAAGGTAAGATCGTGGGGATGGTGAGGGCGGAACATACGGGCGCCGCCCGCGCCTGCCGCG
>CAZTDK010000072.1:0-14446 GCA_964611965.1 uncultured Binatia bacterium (SeqCode)
ATTTTGGACGCCGATTACCCCGGTTTGGGGGTCAAAATTGCACGCCGAAACACAGAATGGATGGCTTGTCGAAAAGGAATGGGGGACGGCGATATCGCGCGCGCGAAACCGCATTTGCAGGGACCGCTCAACTTGTCATTTGCTCCGGATTCGAACTGGGACATCAACGACTTTCTGCGGCATACGCCGTGCCTTATACCAGGGAGGTAGAATCCCGTGGTTGCGCCCGAGGATGGAACTATGGTCGCCGACCCGCAGCAGAATACCCCTCGATCCCTCCAGCCGATCTACACGACTGGTGTCGCAAACGCGCCAATCGAACTCTGGGAGGGCGAATTGGATGTCGGCATAGGCGACCAGAGAGCTAGCGGCAACGGGCGCATACGATTCTTGTGGCAGCCGGCCCCCCACATCGGATTCGAGATGCTAGCCGACAATGCTTTTTGGCTTTACGGAGCTGACGAAGTTTCGCTTCGGTTGACTGAGCGTGGCATCGACGCCAAGGGACACGTGACACGTTCCAGTATCGGTGAACGTACGGAAATAAGCGGTCGCCTCGCCGAGCCGCGAGCAATTGGGGTGGGTACAAACCTATCGTACGCAATGTTTCACGTCGTCAATTTTCAGTCCGTTCGTGGGAATCTGATAACCGATGGAACCAGAACTTGGGGGGGAGAATCACGCTGCAGGAGAAAACTTGGAACGTGATCATCGATAGCATCGATCAGGGGGGCCGGCTTGGGCGCCTTCCCGGCAGCCTCGACGCCTTGCAGGGGTATGGGATCACACACGTCGGCAAGCTTGGGAGATGCGACGGCTCTCGATTTACCGATCGCGAAGCAACGGGCGCACTGAGTGCACTTCACTACTTCTTATCATTCGCGCGAGGTATGTGGAGCCCTCCGGTATTGGCAGTCGGTTTCGACGGGCCTGGCGAAAAAGTTTGGGAGGAATGGATTTCTCGGAGTGCCGACCGATGGCACCCCGTTGATGGATGGTTCGACGCTTCGGCAAGGCAGGATCTCAGCGAGGTATTCTCGGGCTTCATGAAGAGGTGGCAAGATGCTGTATGGCAAGAGCCCGCGAGGCTGTCGATTAGCTGGTATATCGAGAGCAACACGCCAACGAGTGTGCAGAGCGGGATCGTGCTTACGCAGGTTGGCCTTGAACTGCTCGCGTGGGTTTCGTTTGTCGAAGATAGCCATACCGTAAGCCCCGATGGGTTTGATAAGCTCCCCGCCTCAGATCGACTTCGTCTGCTTCTCTCGCGCTGCGGCATTCCGCTCGACATTCCTTCGAGATTCAAGGACCTCCTCGCCCTTGCGAAAAGAAGGGGATGGAACGACGGGCCCCGCGCGTTGACGGAACTGCGCAACGGAATTGTCCATCCAAAGAAAAGGCGCAGCGGTGCGGGAGCTGGGCAGGAGGCGACGGACGCGTGGTGGCTAGGTCTGTGGTATCTGGAACTTGTTCTGCTTCATTTGTTTGAGTTCAACGGTGATTACTCGAACCGACTCAAGGATCGCGACTCGGGCGACTTAGATCCAGTTCCCTGGCGTGCTCACTCTAGCCCGAGCCCCCTACGAGCGACACCGTGATCCCGCCATTCTCTCCCTCGACGGGCAGGTGGTCTACTCCGCCCGCATCGAAGACGCTGATGTTGCCGTTGAACAGCGCGTACGTGCCTGGAAGGGTACTCGACTTGATCGAGAACGTGCACGCGTAGAGCGGGCCGTCCGGAATGGCGGCGGCATCTTGGAGCGACTGCACGAATACTCGAGCAGTTGAGAGCGAGGACCCTTGCGGAGGGGGAAGGATGCTCACAACCAGTGTCTTCCCGATTGCGGGGTTGATGGTGCAATTGCCCGCGCTCAAGTCAAACATGTCGCCGGGGTAGGTGATCTCGTTCGCAGTCGCCACCGTCCCGAATCCGGATGAGTGAAGCGCCACCGGAACCTGCACCATCTGCCCTGGTGCTCCGGTGACTGTTCCAACATCCAGGTGAACTACCTGCGGGGTCGGTGTGACCGTATTCGTCGGCGCCGGCGTGAACGTGAGCGTGCGCGTCGGAGTCGACGTCCTAGTCGGACTCGGCGCGCGACACGTTCCACCAGGGCAAGTGAGCCCAGGCTGGCAATCGCTGGCGGTGATGCAGCTACCCCCGGCTTCATGCGGGGAAACGCAATGCCCGTACGACCCGAATATGTCGCAGCGCAGTCCGGCGCCGCAGGCTGCCTGATCGCAGCACCGACCGTCGGTGCAGAACCTAGACGCACACTGGTTGGCCCCGAAGCAAGTTGTTCCGATTTGCGAAAGCGGTGTTGCGGTCCAGGTCGGTGTGGCGGTTCTCGTGCGGGTAAGCGTCGGCAGGGGCGTGGGTGGCGTCACGCCGCAGCCAAAGAGTAGGTTATTCACCGCGGCCAGCAACTCGTTGACGGTGATTTCGCCGTCTGCGTTTGCGTCGCCGGCCGCGCACCCGGACACCGGCGCGCTGCCGAGCGCGATGTTGACCATTACGAGTAGCTGGTTCACGCTGACGTCATCACTCCCGCCACAGGTCCCAACGCATGGTGTCGGTGTCCTTGTTGGCGTCGGTGTACCACTCGGGGTTGAAGTCGGCGTCGCTGTGGCAGTCGCGGTGTCCGTGGCGGTGGCTGTAACAGTTGGTGTCGGTGTGAGGGTGGCTGTCGCCGTCTGCGTGGGCGACGGCGTGCGAGTTGGCGTCGGTGTTTTGGTCGGGGTGGGTGTGGGCAGCGGGCAACCGTTTGTAACTGAAGCGATGGCAACATCCCCTGCGCGTGGCAACGGGATCGTCGCGGTAACGGTATTGTCAGCAGTGCTGATCACCGATACTCCAGCGGACTGCGGCAAATAGAGGAAGCTACCTTCAAGGCTCAATGCTCCCCGGAGGGATCCCTGTTGTTCCCCGAGCTTGATGGTGCTGGTGACCACCTTGCCCAAGAGGTCAACGACCCACGCCCCGCTCGCCGTTGGGACATACGCAACGCTCCCTTCCTTCGTCATCAATATCTCGGTCGCTACTTCCGGGAGAGGAAAGGTGTCGGTCACTGCATTCGTGTTGGTGTCAATTACAGAGATGATTCCCGTCACCGGTTCGCCGGCCGCTCCCCCCGCTTCGGAAGAGACATAAGCAGTCGCCCCGCTTGGGCTGATCGCAATCGCACCCGCATTGACCCCGACCGCCACCGTCGCCTTGAGCGTGTTGGACTTGGCGTCGACGACTGAGACTGTGCCCTCGCTAAGGTTCGTCGCGTAGAGCTGCATCCCGTCTGGCGTGACCGCCAGGCCGTAAACGGGAAGTCTCCCAACCGGAATTGTCGCAATGACTGCGTTCGAGGGGTCTGACACTGCCGCGGTTGTGTTAATGACAGACACTATACCTTGCTTACCGCAGTGAGGGCCGTCCCCGCAGCTGCTCACAACGTACATAAAGCGACCATCGGGGCTTGGGGCAGCTACGGTCGGCCTCTGGGCAACTTGAATCGTAGCGACAAGCGCCCTGTTGGCTGTATCGACGACGAACACGGAATCCCCGGTATTTGGCGTACAGCCTGAGCCGCAGTTGGTCACGTAAGCGAAGCGCCCATCTGGGGTTAACGCGAGAAATTGAGGTGCGCTGTCGCCCAACGAGACAGAGGCAACTACTAGGTTCGCCTCGGCGTTGACTATGGCGAGGCTGGGTGATGAATCGGGGCCAGCCGGGACCGTCAAGTACGCGCACTGATCCGCAATCGCCCGATCGGGCACGGCAGCCACTGCCACCACTAGACTGTAGGCCAAGAACTGCGGCAGCAGCGTGCGAGCCATCGTCGCCTACTCGCTCACACGTCGCCTGAGAGTACAAGTGCCGCGTCGCTTATATGAGGTCTTATCGCGTTTGACATACCTAGTGCGAAACGGAATAAGACAGAAGCAGCTCGGTAGTTTTGCTACCAACTATTGACAAGCGTAGCTCGTTCGCTATACTCTCGTCCTGCACCAACACCCGCCTCCCGCCGTGCGGAATGCACGGCCGCCGGCCGAACGCGCGCAGCTTCGGCACTTCGCAGTGAGAGCAAAATTCGGGGAACGAAGTGAAGCGGCGGATACGTGTGTCCAAACAGAGGAGGGATAGATGGAACGAATAGCTTCGGATCAAGAGGTCATGGCCAGGGCGCTGCGCGCCTATTTCGCCACGGAACACCGAGAGAGCACAAGAGTGGACCAACCGTCGTCGGGCGGCTCCGGAGTCGAACAGCTGAACGGCAAATGGTACGCCGTGCTCCGGAACATCAACGGCGTGATGCGAGTGTACAGGGTGCGCAACAATGGCGCGCTGAAACGCTTGCGGCGATGGCCCCGTGCTCTCGAAAACTAGTAGCGCGCGCGCCCCGCGCGGTTGCTCGGGAAGTAGCGGTTACGGTAACTCAACGCGCCGGCGCCGGTGGCCGGCCCAACCGAGAAGGAGAGGGGACATGTCGGGAATCTTGGAAGAGAGCAACAGGAGGGCGGCCGACGAGTACCGCCGTCTGCAAGCGCAAACATTCCTCAATGCCCTTGAGACGTATCGGCGGAAGCACCCCGAGCCTGCAGGCGAAGACACGCCAGAGCACGCCGTCTGGGAACGCGGAGCAGAGGAGGCGCTGGCAGAGGCGATGCAAGAGTTGCAGCGAGATGGCGAATGAGCCTTTCGATCGAAATTGACGACGTCGTCGCTGTTCTCCTGGCGGATGGCTGGCACCAGGTCGAGCGCTTCGGGCTCGACAGTTACGAATTCAACGACGGCGACTCGGACGTCGTCCTGAGGGGAGGTGCGTGCGCGGGTGTGCCAGCGACCGGCGCACAGTGGATCGAAACGGTGGACGCGACTTCCATCGTCGTCTCGTGTCCGCTGACCTCGGTGCTCGCCGTGCGCCGCACGACTGCATCTGTTGAGAAACGGTCGGCGGATGAAGACGAAGACTACTAATGGAACGAGCCGGCGGAAAGCGCTGGTCCAACCAAGAGAGGAGATAGAACAATGCCGGGAATCTTGGAGAAGGTAATGCGCGGCAATCCGAGCGAACCGTGCCCCACGTTGGCATCCGTCCTCACCATGGTGCGCTCGGCGGGGGAGGAGACCAACGGTATCCTCGCCGAGCAGAACGAGAGATACGACACTCTTCAGGACGAGCAGCTAGCAGCGATTGGGAAACAAGTTCATGTGCCTTTCTTGGTGGTAGGCGCACTTGATGGAGAACCGCGTAGCGCCGTGGCTGCGCTCGATCAGTGGGATGCCCTACCCGCGATCGAGCGCAGCGCATGGCGCGAATGGTTGAGGCAGCACTGCGCGGAAGATCTCGAATTTTAAGGGCAGCAGCAAGGGGTCTAACCATCGCTGGCGGCTAGGGTCGCTCCCGAACACCCGGAATCCACGGCCGGGTTGCCGCCGGTGTTTCTCTTTCCCGTGGGGCACAGCGTGGGGTGTCATGCCGAGAAAGATTGGCGGAAAGCGAGGAGCCAGGGAACGGCATCGACCGCAGGTCGAGGCGCCCCCAAGTGGCTCAGTAGCGCACGCCGAGAAAGAACATTGCTACGAGCTGTGGCCGGAGTCACCTCGCTCTGAGGTGCTCGAGGCACTCGAGAGAGGCGACGTTGCACGCGCGTTGAGCTTCGAGGCTGAGCGGCTGCAACGAGCCGAGCAGGAATACGCAACGAACTGTAGGCTCGCTGACTTCATCGGCACCAAGTTCGACGAAATGGAGGCAGAGGTTCTGGCAAGTTGCCGGCGGCTCGGGTGCGACGGCATGGAAGCGAACACTCTTGAAGCTCGCGTCGAGTTTGATCGCTGGGTTAACTCCAGGTTGCCAAGCGCGAGGGGAAATAATGGGCCTTCGGCACGGCGAGGGTCAAGCCCAGAAGAAGGTTCGCGCGCCAGGGAGAAGGCGAAGAGGGCAGAGAAAGAGAAGGAACGCCGGCGGCGAGTGCACGGGAGGGCGCTCAGCAGCGCACTATTCTCGTTTCCTATCGTGCGGCAGGCAATCAAGAGCAGCGATGTGTATCAGGCAGTATTCCATGTGTTGCCGGTCACGTCCTGGGGACTCTGGCCCGATGCGGAGCTGCGGATCAGGTTTAGGCAATACGAAGCGGGAGAGCGGGGACACAATAAAAAGGGGCACCGACTACCCCATAATGAACTGATCTACCGCGCCATGATCTATGATTCGAAGACAGCGTATGACAACGATCATGCAACCGCGCCCAGGGATGCGGGATCTGAGTTTACGCGTCATCGCGCGCCGCGCCGCCGAGGTGGTTGGATGGCAAACGAGCCGCCTTCAGACTGCACCCTGAATCTTGTGCTCGGGAGGCTCGATCATCAGTACGTGCTTGAAAAACTGATCCGTGGCATGGGGAACATGAGGCAACGTCTGCCGTTCCACGTTGACGATATCGACGTGGATCACGAGAAGCGAGTGATCGGCTTTGGAAACGGAAGGGTGATTTCTTTCAAGACGGCGGAAAACTTCATATTGGCCAATAGAAAACGGGCGCGCAGGTAAGCTTCGTCACCCCCGTAATGCTCGGCATTCCGGGAACCCGCTAGGGCATGCTGTCAGCCACGATGCAACGTGGCGAAACAGAATGTCTGACGCAGCAACCCAACCGGGCGGGGGTGAAGTAGGGATGTACCCGCCTGGTTGGCGCTCTCTACTTCAAGCCGGCCGCGTGCAAATGGCGGCCGCGGTGACGTTCGGACCCTACGGTTCGGACCCGTACAACAGCCGGTCGCACCTCGCCCTCCAACCGGGTTCGTTCTCGTTCGGATCCGACTACTTCGCGACCAAGGATACACGCACCGGGCGCGAGAAGCCCTTCTGGCCGTGGCTACAATCCTGGCCGACCGTCACGAAGGAATTCGCCCCACAGGAACGCCGCGCCTCCATCTCGGAGACGACCGTTCAGGTGCTCGCCGATTCCAGGATCACCGCTCGCCTGATCGACCGCGGTGGCGGTCAGAAGATGACGGCGCGTATCGACCTCGTTCCACTCGACGCCAATGGGCGGCCGATGGTCACCCTCGAGCACGTCTACCCGTTGATGGGCGGCAAGGTGAGCGCCGTCCAGTACGACCGGCGCACCGGCGGCTGTAGCCTCACCATCACTGACGGCGACCCGGATGTTGTGCAGGTCTACCCGCCGGGACCGATCACGCGACAAGATTTCCCGGATGCGCCGCCGTGGGTGGTCGATGTCAACTATCGGCGTGTGATCGTCGGACCTTTCCCCGAACGACTTATCTGCGTCCAAATCGATCGCGAGCGGAAGGTCTTTTATCTCTGCGACCCGCCGGCGACCCTGCCACCGACGCGTTTCCAGAAGGGCGGCGTCGAGCTGCCCAGCGGCCTCCGGCACGAGATACGCCAAGGCCCGAACTTCAGGTACAGCGCGATCGTCTCGGACGTGGCAGCGGATGAGCTGCTGCCGGGCGTGACAGCGGAAGTTTCATGCTCTGGTGGAGTGGGCATAAACGACAAGAACGTCTTCGAACTGTTGCTCTCCGAGCAACAGGGTCTTCAGCTTTCAGCGAATGCGAAGATGCTGCTGTCGACGTTCAATCGGGACTTCGGCATGGGCGTTACCTTCGACGGACAGAGTGACGTGCTTTCGTTGATCAGGAATAGGATACAGGGGCAGACGCCATTCTGCTTCACGCTCGCGAGAAATCAGGTGGATCTGCTCAGACTGAACGGCGTGACGCCGACACGCCGACTGGGTGTCGGTACCGGGCTGCTCTTCCGGCTCGACAAGCAGGATCCGGAAACGTCGGTGAACAGCGTATTCAATGCGATCGAGGTGCGGGCTGGCAGAGATCAGTTCGCATCGAGTTCCACTACGGGCGCCGCCCCGTTGATTCGCATCTACCGCGACTCGACCCACGGGACCGCCGCCATCCGTCACCTCTGCCGCAAGTCCGAGCAGCTGTTCGGGCGACGATTCTTGGCAATTGACGCGAACGACCTCGGGGTAATCGTCAACAGTGCTGGCCAGGTGATCGGGTGTCCGTCGGGCGAAATACTCGCGGACCTTGTCGTCAAGCTCAGCGCGATGCCGCACCGAAGGCACGGGTACCAGATGGCCTCTTGGTATGCCGGTCTTGGTCTAAATTGGAATGACCGCGTCTCGTTGACCGATCCGGACGAGAAGCTCGACGACGAACCGACCCGGGTTGTCAAACTTTCGTACACGGCGACCGGAGTTGAAGCGGTCTTTCAGACTGAGGACCAAACATGAAGTGCCTGGTTGCGGCCCTTCTTCTGCTGGCCCTGGCGGGGCGGACGCCGGCGGCGACGTGCATCGTCAATAGCGCGCTTGACGCCGACTGTGCTGACCCGAGCGCATGCGACGATGGCGGCGGCCACTGCACGCTGCGATGCGCGTTGACGGCAACTAACAACGCGGGCTGCGACCACATAGTCGGCATGAGCGGCACGTTCAGCCCGGCGACGGCGCTGCCGGCACTGGGCGCCGGCGCGACGCTCACTTGTGTTGCGGGGATGGTCATCGACGGCGCGAATACGCTCACGACCGGCCTTGTCCTCTCCGATCATTCGACGGTCGTCGGCTGCGAGGTTGAGAATGTCACCGGGACCAACAGCGGCGACTCCGCGATCGAGATGGCCGACGTATCCGGCGCCGTTGTCAGGGGCTGTTACGTGCACGACAACTACCACGGCATCACGGCGAACTATGTCTCAGTCACCAGCGGCGATCCCGTGATCATCGGCGGTCCGAACCCCGGTGACGGCAACGTGGTCAACAACGGAACCGACTTCTGCCTCGGCGTGCGCGGGCACGTCGACCCCGGACACGGCCCTGTCGTGGAGGGCAACGTCGTCGGCACTGACTTGGGCGTCACGACCGCGCTCCCCTGCTACGGCGGCATCGCCGTCCTCACCGACAATGCGGTAGTGGAGCATAACGTCGTCAACGCGAACGTCGGTGACGGTATCCATGTCCAGCCAACGGTTGAGAACGTGACGCTGACCGACAACGACGTGGGGACGACGTACTGCGACGGCGCGCACCAGATCAACGACGAGGGCGTCGGGACGATCGCAAGCGGCAATGTGGAGGGCGACTGTAGCCCAAAAGCATGTTGCTACGTCACCGATGACGTGTCGTTCGCGTGCTTCGATAACGTCAATCTCCCGACTCTGTCCGGTCAACCAGGGATCACCATATGGGATGCGAATGGATGCGCGAATCTCGCATCCGGTTCGGGCACGACGTTGGTGACTCAATTTGCGAACAACTGCAGCGTTCCGGGGGACGTCAATAGCAACTGCGCAGCGGCGCCCGCGAATCCCACCCCCACCCCCACCCCCACCAGCGGCGGCGCCAAGCACAACCACGGCCCTGCATGGTGCCAACCGGGCGGGCCGATGCTCGGCTGTCCCTAAAATTTGCAAATCTAACACGATGAGGAGTATGTGATGATGAGGCGCTCGACAAGATTTCTCGAGGTAGTTTTCGCGGTAACTCTCTCCCTACTAGTTGGCGCGTTGCGGGCGGTTGCGACACCAACGCCAACGCCCGGACCGAACGACTGCATCGCGTGTGCCGACGGTCTGCTGTGCGCCGCGGGCAATGCAGGCTCAGTGCTCGCGGTCTGCTCGGGAGACGGAGGGGCGGGCACGGTTGTCTACGGTGCGGTTTGCGATGGGGCCGGAAATTGCGTGCCGAATACGCCGACGCCGACGCGCACACGGACGCCAACTCCGACGCCGACGCTTACTCGGACGCGCACATCAACGCCGACGCCGACCGGAACCGCTCCGACCGGTACGCCGACGCGGACGCCGACGAGCACGCCCGCGAATACGAGCACCCCAACGACCACTACGACGCCGACGACAACGCCGCCTGGGGCCGATTGCTCGTTTGCGTACGGCTTTGGGAATCGACAGGCGGACGCGCGCGCGCAGGTTGAAAAAAGGCAACTCGTGATTTCAGACGGCGAAGCCCACGCGCTCGTACCGGCGCCGATTAGCGCAGCGAACCGCTGGTACGTGGAGCCCATCTCGATTCGGAGCTCGGGCGCTGCGACCGTGTTCGTCACCTCCGGCGGCGTTGACGTCGTGCCGCCGATCGAATTTGTCGGCCCAGGTGACTTCGTCGGTGTCGAACTTACGTGCACGAAGTCGCCCGGTGTGGGCATCGAGGCCCATGTGGCCCAAAGCCCAACACCGGCCTCCGTCGAAATCCACATTCACACCACCGAGGCGCCGTGAAGACGATGCTTGCGGCGTGGTGCGCGGCTGCTGCTCCGTTGCGCCAGCTGTGCCACCGGAACCGGAGGCCGATCGAGGCGGAGCGCGACCGAGAAGAGGAGGTGGCAGGAATGGTGGACGTGGACACGAATCGTGCGCTTCGGGCTCTTGCCGAGGGGCGAGCGGAAGTCGTCCGTCTGGTTAGGCTGGCCAAAGAAAACGACGAGGGGATTCTCGGCCAAATTACGTACGACGCAAATCGGGCCACGAATTGGGCTTGGGTATGGATTGTACAGGCAAGCACCGCATGTGAACGTTATCCGCAAGCGTTACGGCACGCGTATCGGTTACTCGAGCTAAACCGGCGCGAACACGCCGAAGCTCGCCGACAAATGGACGAATTGCGCGGGAGGCCGGCGGCGGTTGTCGGCACGCGGGAGCATCAGGACCTTGCGCGCGCGGCACAGCGCCTTGAGGCGCTGGCCGACTTTCACGCCGCAGATGCTGAAAAGCTGGCCGCCGCCGTCACGCAAGCAGAGGACGAGCAGCTTTTGCCTTCCGCACGCGAGGGGCTCCGCAGATCACTCCGAATAGCGCTGCCGATCGTCGCTCAGCAGCGGTTCGCGGCACTCCAAGCCAGCCTTGAAGCGGTCCGCCTACGCGTCGGTGAAGTTGTATCGACAGCGGGCGAGCACAATCGATGGCTCGACGAGCTTGAATCGACGATAGGCTTCCCGCTGGATGCGCCGCGGATTCTGCTTCCGAACCCATGGTTGAGTGATGACGCGCCCCGACTGGGGGCGCCGGCGCGGAAGGTGAAGTGATGTTTCGCGAGGATTGTTTGGATCGTTCGAGCGACTGGCGCCAAGAGAATCAAGCCCGCGATGTTCGCACTGAGGTGCCTCGGCGGACAGCTCGTCATCGGACGCCAGCGCGGCGCATTACCGCGGGGTTTCGTGCGGCGGCCTTCCCTTGGGCAAGGGCGAACCATCCGGATCTCGCGGCGCGCGAGCAGCAAGCGCACGCGGCGACGGCCGCTCTTGCGAGTGACGATGTAAGGACGCTCCTTGCGGCGTTGCGGGCCGAGAATTCCATATTGGTCGAGATGCTCGCGGTCTATCAAAAGCATTGCGAGCAACAGCTCAAGCGACGGACCTGCGATGATCCCACGTGCCGGGCTCGTCCAACGAACCCCGCTTCGGGGCCGCGCATCAAGGGAAATGACCTCTAGGGAAATGACCTCTAAGGAAATCAAATGAAAAACCACAGATCGTTGCGACTATCCGAGCGTCTCACGCTCCGCTTGTCCGTGCGCCTCGCAGAGCGGCTTTCAGAGGCGGCGCTGTCGGTGGATCAGGATGAGAGCGCATTTGTACGCGAGTTGCTCCGTCGTGAACTGTTGCAGCCGCGAGCCGGCACGGAAACCGCCTAATGGAGCACTGCCGCGTCGACTTCACCCGGGTAAATGCTGTGGCGCTGGCACGCCTACCCGAACTGCTCAAGCGGTGGCTGCCGGATGGTCGGTTGGAAGGCCGCGAGTATGTCGCCCGCAACCCAACGCGCGACGACAAGCGCGCGGGCTCATTTCGGATCAACGTGAATACCGGAAAGTGGTCAGACTTCGCGACAGGTGACCGCGGTGGGGATCCGGTGAGCCTCGCCGCGTATCTCGCCGAGATCTCGCAAATAGAGGCAGCGCGACAACTGGCGCGCATGGTGGGGGTGGGGGTTGATGGATTTAGAGGCCATGTTCGCACCTGTCGCGTCGGCATCTGAACCGCCGCCGCGTCGAGGATCAAAGCACGTCGACTCGATATCGCTTGCCCCGGTGCCCACGGATGCGCCTCCGCCGCCGCGCGCGCATCCCAGCCGCGGCATACCGTCGCGCATTTGGACGTATCGAACCGGCGCCGTCGAGCTTCTCGGCTACCGCTGCCGGTTCGAACGGGCCGACGGTGGCAAGGATGTGCTGCCGCTGACATACCGCGAGTATCCAGACGGCCGCCGTCGCTGGGCCTGGCTCGACTGGTATCCGCCACGGCCGCTATACGGGCTCGATCATATCGCCGCCAGACCGGAAGCGGTGGTGATCGCGACCGAGGGTGAGAAGGCGGCTGACGCGGCGCGCGAGTTCTTTCCCGACGCTGCTCTGATCACTTCGCCCGGCGGCTGTAGGGCCGTTGGCAAAGCGGACTGGTCGCCAGTGCGCGGCCGGCGACTGATTGTGTGGCCAGATGCCGACGTGCCAGGCGCACGATATGCAGACGACGTCGCGCGACTCGCGCGTGCGGCGGGCGCAGCTGACGTTCGGATCGTGACGCTACCGAGCGGGTTACCCGAAGGGTGGGACCTTGCTGATCCGTTGCCAGACGGCTGGACGGTGGACACTCTGCACGAGTTGATCGCGAATGCGCGGGCCGTTTCGGACGCGGAAGCCGGGGGAGCGCCGGAGAGCGCGGTCAAGCCTCCGTTCCGTCTGACGGTGCGTGGCGTCGAGTACGCCGAGGAGGACAAGGGCGGAGACGTCAAGTGGATGCGGGTCTGTTCGCGTCTTGAGGTGCTGGCGTACACGCGCGACGAAAACAGCACAGAGTGGGGCCGTTTGCTCGCGGTGACGGACGCCGACGGTAACACCCACGAGTTCCCAATGCCCATGGCGATGCTCGCGAGCGATCGGACAGCGTATCTCGAGCAGCTGCTGAGCCTCGGTCTCCACCTCGAGCCCGGACCTAGGGCGCGATACCGCCTCCATAGCTATATCAGCACGACCCAACCGGCCGCACGCGCGCGCTGCGTCACCCGCCTCGGTTGGCACACGACGGCCACGGGGAAGGTCTACGTCCTGCCTGATGTTACCTACGGCGCGGCCGGTGAACGCGTGCTGCTGCAAACCTCCTCGGCGGTTGAGCACGCGCTGCGGTGCGCCGGAACGTTGGCCGACTGGCAAAAGCAGGTTGCTACGCTCTGCGCCGGTAACTCACGTCTCGTGTTTGCGCTGGCGTGTGCCTTTGCGGCGCCCCTACTGGCGCTTGTCGGTGAAGAGGGCGGCGGGTTCCACTTCCGCGGCGCATCGAGCATTGGCAAGACCACGGCGTTGCGCCTGGGCGCGAGTGTGTGGGGTGGGGGCGGGTTGAGTGGGTACATCAGGACGTGGCGCGCCACCGCCAACGGGCTCGAGGGGCTCGCGGAGATGCACTGCGACGCATTGCTGTGCCTGGATGAGATGGGGCAGGTGAACGGCCGGGAAGCTGGCGAAGTTGCCTACATGTTGGCGAACGGCAGCGGGAAGTCGCGTGCTGCTCGGGACGGTTCGGCACGCCGCGCGGCGCGGTGGCGGTTACTGTTCCTCTCCACCGGTGAACTCTCGTTAGCCGACAAGATGACTGAGGCCGGACAACGCGCGCGCGCTGGACAGGAGGCGCGGCTGGTCGATATTCCCGCCGACGCCGGCGCCGGGCTTGGACTCTTCGAATGCTTGCACGGGTTTCCGGGCGCTGAGGCGTTTGCGCGTCACCTATGTGATGCCTCCGGGCGCCTCTACGGCGTCGCTATTCGCGAGTTTCTTGCACGACTGACCGTGGATCTCCCGGACTTGAGCGCCGCGTTGAGTGCTGCACGGAGAGAGTGGGTCTCTGCGCACTGTCCGAGCGAGGCGGACGGACAGGTCCAGCGTGTTGCCACGCGCTGCGGGCTTATCGCCGCGGCTGGTGAGCTCGCAAGCACGGTTGGTGTTGTTCCCTGGGGAGACGGCGAGGCGACCGAGGCCGCGCGCCGCTGCTTCCGCGCATGGCTCGACACGCGGGGCGGGACCGGAGCTGCGGAAATCACGGGCGGGCTTACCGAAGTGCAGAGGTTCTTCGAGTTGCACGCCGAAAGCCGCTTTTCGCCGTGGCGGTCGGACCATGGCGAACCAGGGCGAGTGACGATCAACCGAGCGGGCTTCCGCCGGGACACGGGGGCGGAGACGGAGTTCTTCGTGCTGCCCACGGTGTGGCGTCAGGAAATCTGTCGGGGCTTCGATGCTCAAGCGTTGGCGCGTGAACTGATCAAGCGTGGCGTGCTCGTGCCGGACGGGAACGACGGCAAGCCGCAGAGTGTCCACCGCCTACCCGGGATGGGCCCACAACGCGTGTACCACGTAACTGCAGCAATTCTTGGAAACGGAGGGGATGATGCGTGATCTGTTCGAGCGA